>JBKHHW010000024.1:0-31810 GCA_046538945.1 Chitinispirillaceae bacterium
GATTTCGAAGCGTATTTTGAAGATATTCTCATCCTGGGCGGGGAGGAGAAGGTACGGGGGTTCAATATCGTCACAAGTTTCATCGGTCATTATTGATTATAACCGTTTACCGATTACCCTCAACGCATGAATATTCAGGAGCTCATAATTCGGATATTCCAGTATGAGCTGATAGAAAATATCTCTGCGATTCCCTTTCAAAGTGCATAACGGTCACCGTCATCGGTTCGGCGTATCAGGTCGGACCGTCCTCCCTCTCCAGTCCCGATCGATTTTATCGAAACGGAGTACGAAAGGGAGAACCGGTCCTGCCTCTGTTCGGGATGTGCCCACATCTTGATTTCACCTCTTCCCGGGTCTATGCTACCTCCATCCCGGTATTTTTTTTCAGGGCAGAAAGTACATTTTACCCCCGATTCTTTACCGTATCTTGAAAGCGGCGAAAAACGACCTCCCGCTCCGGTTGACCGAAAAGAGAACTGAGTCGCCTTTTTTTATCTTTCTGGTCACCTTCTCGAACTCCTTCACATCCCGGACGGATGCCATTGCAGATCCGCTCACTTTGATGTCTGTAATCACATCACCCTCCCTCAAGCTGATGCGGGCATCCTGGTACTTCCGGTCGATACCGGTCACCACCACCCCATTCACCTTGCGGTCAATGCTGTACTGCTGGCGCATGCGGGAGGTGAGATTGGAAACCGTGATCCCCAGCTTTTTCTGAAGGCTTTTCTTCTCCTTTTCCGGTATGCCGGACAGATCTGAACCTGCAAGCTCCCCGATCTTTTCCCCATCCCTTTTGGCTATTTTCATCTTG
This sequence comes from Chitinispirillaceae bacterium, assembly GCA_046538945.1. GTDB lineage: Bacteria > Fibrobacterota > Chitinivibrionia > Chitinivibrionales > Chitinispirillaceae > JAEZKC01. The sequence goes on from JBKHHW010000024.1 coordinate 818, forward strand.
AGTGTCACCTCGCGCTCATCTCTGAGTATAGTTACCGGAACCTGTTTGCCGGGCCTGATCGATGCGACTACGTTTCTGAGCTGGTTTGCGGTGCCCACCTCTTTACCGTTTACTCTAAGGATCACGTCCCCTCTTTTCATTCCTGCCTTGTGAGCCGGCTCATCCTTGTAGACATCACCGACAAGAACCCCCCCGCGGCCTTTCAGATCAAGCGCTTCCTGCAGATCGGAATCGATGTCCTGTACAGTCACCCCAATCCACCCCCGTTCCACCTTCCCATGGTAGATGAGGTCCTCCATTATCCTCTGAGCCATATTGATCGGTATGGCGAATCCGATTCCCATGTAGCCGCCTGATCTGGTGTAGATCATGGTATTGATCCCGATGAGTTCCCCGTCTATATTTACCAGTGCACCTCCTGAATTCCCCGGGTTTATGGCCGCGTCGGTCTGGATGAAATTCTGGTAGGCATCCCCTCCGCTTACGTTGCGTCCCAGGGCCGATACTATGCCTGTGGTCACCGTGGATGTCAGGCTGAACGGGTTTCCTACGGCGATCACCCAATCGCCCGGACGAAGGTTGTCTGAATTCCCCAGATACGCCACTGGAAGATCCTCCACATCCACCTTGAGTTTCAATACGGATACATCCGACAGCGAATCGCTTCCGACTATGTCCGCCTCATACACCCTGCCGTCATTGAGCTTTACCTCTATTTCGTCAGCACCCGAGACCACATGGTAGTTGGTGAGGATGTGCCCCCTGGATGAGACGATGACACCGGAACCAAGCCCCTGCTGTCTTCTCTCCTGCTTTTTAAGTTGCGGCTCGGGCCTTCGCTGCCGTGAGTGAGGCTGACCGAAGAAAAAGCCGAAGGGGTCATCATTAAAGGGTGAATCGAAGAAGTGGTAGAAGGGATTGTTGTAGAAAACCACCGTGTCGATTTTGGTAGGTATGACGGAAACCACGCTGGGAACTACCTTCTCCGCGACATCGGCGAACACTGTCTTAAACGTTCCGAGCCTGTCCGCAGTACCGGAGGCCGGATTTTTTCTTGCTCCGAATTCGATTTTTGGTTGATCGGATTCGCCGGTCTGGGCCACGGAATGGTTGCAGTTGCAGAGCGCAAGGCTCATAATCAGCATCAACATACCACCGATTCTTTTTTCTAGACATTTCATCAAGGATCCTCCTTTAGCTTGCCTGCTGATAAGAGCATATACGGTTTGCTGGCTTTTTGCCTGGCTTAAAGGCAATCTGAATGCCATTCGCAAAAGAATACCGAGAAGCTATGGTTGACGGTAGTTCGGGGATAGGTGAACCGGTTGGGGTGTTGAATTTTCAAACATCGCCCTGTTCCACTCTGCAACAGCCGACTGTTTTCCGGTATACGCGAAAGCCTTCCGGGAACTTGAGATGAAAGTTCAAAACAGGTTTGTTTTCCAGATTTACGCATAAACGGGTGTTAAGGGGAGCTCGGCAGTGGGAGGTGAATGTTCCTGGCTTGTTTTTTGCATAAAAGGGGCCGGTGGTGAAAGTTCTTGATAGCAATTATATTGAAGGGAATGGTCCGGGAGAGAGTGCCCGGGCTGCAAATTTCCCCCGGAGGTGAATTGATTATCTCACCTCCGGGGCACTGTACCGGAAAGAGAGGTGGTTTGAATGCTGTTCTTTGATCCTTTGTATCTGCTGTTTGCCCTTCCGGGGCTGATTCTTGCCCTTTATGCATCCTTTGTGACCAAATCCACATTCAGGAAATACTCCAAGGTGGGTTCGGCCCGCGGGATTACCGGGGCGGAGGCGGCCTACAGGATGCTCAAAACCGCAGGGGTAGGCAACGTGTCCATTGAGGAGACAAGCGGATTTCTCTCCGATCACTACGATCCGGTGTCGCGTACCCTGCGCCTGTCCCCTGCTGTGGCCAGAAGTCCCAGCCTGGCCTCCATTGGCGTGGCGTGCCACGAGGCGGGGCATGCGATCCAGCACGCCCGGGGCTTTGCGCCGCTTCATCTGCGGACCGCTCTGGTCCCGGCCACAAGTGTCTCAAGCTGGCTTTCCTACATCGTGATCATGGCGGGTTTTCTGTTCCACTCGCAGCAGTTCATTCTCTGGGGAGCTATTCTTTTCAGCGCTGCGGTTCTGTTTTCGATCGTGACTCTGCCAGTAGAATGGGATGCCAGCCGCAGGGCCAAGGCGCTCATGACCCAGACGGGGATAGTGACCGCGGGGGAGGCTTCCTATGCGGGCAAAGTGCTCAATGCGGCGTTTCTGACCTATGTTGCGGCTGCGGTGAGTTCAGTGCTGACGCTTCTTTATTATCTGATGCGCGCCGGGGTTTTCGGCGGCGGAGATGATTGATCGGGAGCGCGTGAGGGGGTGCTTTTAAGCGGGTGAGCCCAGGGATGCCCCGGAGGTGAATTGATTGTCTCACCTCCGGGGCAATCCTTATATGTATTTACAATCGGGACCGAGCGATTGCACTGAGCCCGTCCCCGGGAGTCGAAGTGTGAGCTCCCTGCACAGTTTTTAGAAGAAATGGTGCTCTTGTCCTGAGAGTGTTTTCGCAAATGGAGATTTAGCACCGTTCTGTTATCTGTCAGACCGCAAACTTTTCTGCCCAGATAATTGACTCGACAATGATTCACATACGAATTCCGAAGCAAATATGGTTGTAAAAACCGGGGTATGAAATCCCGGCTAATCAGCTATAAATCATCCTCATCCAATGCTACAGCCCAATCGTCATACCTCCAGGTGACTTCCAGTGTCTTACCGGATGATAGATGCGCACAGGAGTGCTCCGGGAGTATCTCAGATTTGTATCAGAAAATCCAGAACCCTCATCGCCGCAGACCTCCTCGGCGGATTTCCCGTACACCTGGAAATCATCCTGGATGCCGCCGAACGGGTGATCCCCAGATAACGCGCCAGGTCCGCACCCGAGAACTCAAGCAGATTGACTCCCAGTACGACCAGAAACTCTCTTGCAAGGGATCTGCTGTTTTTGCGCCCCCTTTTTAAAAGATCCGTGTTCTTGAAAGGATGCAGCGGGTCAAGCTTGCGCCGAAGCGACTCTATGCAGCGCTGAGGATCTCTTTCTCTGTTTACCTTTCTCTGTTCGAGTCTGTGGTGATGCTTCTGCAGCATACTGCTCACGAATGCGTGCATGCCAATCATGCCTTGCTGAGGGTGGGGGTAGTGCTGACCGTAACTATTTGCCCTGCGCAGAGCACTAATGATCTCCTCATAGCGGCCGCTCGCGCCGTTCTGTTTCATATACTCTTTATAGAAGTTGCTCCGGTCAGGTCTAAGGATGAACTCTGAATGCAGATGTACTTCTTTATAGTCGTTCTGCTTTTTTCTGAGCCTGTCGGTATTATGATGCACATGGCAGGCTACTTCCTCCAGTCCGTAGTTTTCATCGATTATGGCAGAAGAAAATCTTCTCGGGAACACCGTGCCGTGCCGCTTGTAGTAAAGGTTTACTTGCTTGGCGAAAATGGAGTTGAAGGTTCGCATGAACCAGGAGACGGTGACGTCACTCGCCTGCACTACCAGGTGATAATGATCGTGCTGAAGGGTAAGCTCTACGAGCTCATAGGAAGCTTTCTTCAGGAGCAGGTTGAGCTGATAGTGAAAAATTTTATTCAGTTTATTATCATTATCGGGAAAGAGATCGATTCCAGGGGCGGCCTGGGAACGGATCTGGTAAAATGCTCCGGACACGATTATTCTGGGTTTTGTGCTCATGGACACATCCTTTGGTGAGGGTTAGAGGGTAGTTTGGGGAAATGGGAAAAAAGGGTCAGGAGAATACGGGAGCAATTTACGGGCCGGAACAGGGCCGGTTTTCGGGGGCTGTAACAGTTCTACCTGAATTGAGCAGCTACACTTTTTAGCCGAAACCCAGCCGGCTGCTTTTCGAAGCATGATGTGTAAGCTTATGATTTCCCGAGGAAAGAGGATGATACCCCGGAGGTGAGATACCTATTTCACCTCCGGGGCATCTCCCCCCAAATTGCCCGACCCTCTCACACCCTCACCTCCCTCCTGGCATCACCAACACCTCTTCCCTCTCCGCCTTCCCGACAAGCTTACGGAACTCCTCCTCACCGATTGTCTCCCGCTCAAGAAGCCTTTTGGCTACTTTGTCAAGCAAATCCTTTTTCTTTCTCAATTCGGCCCTGACCCGTTCGTACCTCTCGCTTATCAGGCGCGAGACGGTCTCATCGATATAGAGTTGTGTCGTCTCCGAATACTCCCGCTGCATACCGGGAGAATACCCGTTTTCAAGAAAAAGCGGGCTTGGGCGCGAGCGCAGCACCATATTTCTGTACTTTTCACTCATACCGTAATCGGTTATCATCTTCCTGGCGATATCGGTGGCCCGCACCAGGTCGTTTGCCGCACCGGTGGATACCTCCCCGAAGGCCACTTCCTCCCCGGCGCGACCTCCCAAAAGAACATCTATCTTGCCCACCAGATCCCCTTCAGACATTAAAAACCGGTCCTCGAGGGGTACCTGCATGGTGTACCCCAGAGCACCCAGTCCCCGGGGCACAATCGTAACTTTCTTCACCGGATCCGACCCTGGAGTAAAAGCAGCAATGAGAGCATGGCCGGTTTCATGATAAGCAACTATCTCGCGCTCACGCCTATTCAGTATGCGGTTCTTCCTCTCAAGCCCCGCAGTGATTTTTTCTATCGCATTCTCGAAATCAATCTGCAGCACTCTGTCTCTTCCGCTGCGCACCGCCAGCAATGCCGCCTCGTTGACCAGATTCTCCAGATCCGCTCCCGAAAAGCCGGGAGTGCGGGCAGCCAGTTCATGAAGGTTTACCGAATCGTCCAGAGACACTTCTCTGACGTGACGCCTGAGAATCTCCTCTCTTCCCCCGAGGTCCGGTTTGTCTATGAGTATCTGACGGTCGAAGCGTCCCGGGCGCAGAAGAGCAGGGTCGAGGATCTCAGGTCTGTTCGTGGCGGCGAGAATGATAACTCCCGATCGGGAATCGAATCCGTCCATCTCCACCAGCAGCTGATTGAGCGTCTGCTCCCTCTCGTCATGTCCGCCCGACCCGATACCTCCCCGCGTCTTGCCTATGGCATCAAGCTCGTCTATGAAAATGATGCAGGGTGCCTTCTCCCGCGCCTGACGGAACAGGTCGCGTACTCTGGCCGCCCCCACTCCCACGAACATCTCCACGAAATCCGCACCGCTCATCTTAAAAAACGGCACACCGGCTTCTCCTGCCACTGCCCGTGCACTGAGCGTTTTCCCTGTGCCCGGAGGCCCCACGAGAAGAACTCCTTTGGGAATCTTACCCCCCACTGCCACATATCTTTCGGGTCTCTTCAGAAAATCAACAACCTCCTCCAGCTCCTCCCTGGCCTCGTCGATTCCTGCAACATCCGAAAAGCGCACCCTTATGTCACCCTCGGCAACCAGCTGAGACCTGTTGTGGCCAAAACTCATGATTCCGTTTCCCGGTTTGCCCATTTTTGTGAACAGAAGCCTCCAGACCAGAATCATGAACAGTATAGGCAATACCCAGGTGAAGAAGAAGTTTGAAAGGAAGTTTTCCGAATCCGCTTGGGAGTAGTATTCCACATTCAGAGAATCGAGCAGGGGAATAAGCGAGTTATCCTTTACGGGGACCGTTTTGAAAACTCTTAGGGAATCATTCAGAACTTCTTTTGTGTTCATCTCCTCTTTGCTCAGGGGAAACCCCAGGTAGTTTTTACTCCCCAGCTGCACCCTGCGTATCTTTCCATCTGAGACCATCTGCTTGAATTCACTGAAATCGACCGGTTCGGTGAACGGCTTGGTGCTGATTATGATGTTCACAATCCCCATCAGCGCTAGCAGAACAATGAAATACCAGATAGAGAAATGCTTCTGTCTGTTATTCAGTTTCGGCAGAAAATTGCTGGATTTCTGAACGCCGCAGTCCTTTTCTGAATCCGGTCTTTCCCAGCAGGGATCACTTTTTCGGGCTTGCTTGATTTCATCAGGCATACACATTCTCCTGTTTGAGAATCCGTATTGATTCGAGAGAAGTGCTTGTAGAAGAAAGAACCATACCAAATTGTTCTTCAGCGCTTTGTCTTGTTTTAAATCAATATGTTACACAAGCCCGGGCTTCCAAGCCGAGGTAAGCTGCTGTTCAGAAATAAAACGATACGCTGTTGCATTTTGCAATGAGGGAAGGATTGGTTCAGGCATCTGAGGCTGCTGTCTCCCCCGGAGGTGAAATAGGTAAGTTACCTCCGGGGCAGAACACCATCTTCTTGACAAAGCGGCAGAGTTTCACGCTGCAGGACAGCTTACTCTCCAACTCCCCGAGGACGGAGCCCTCAGTGCAAGCGGCCCGGTCCGGCGGCAAACGGCAAACGGATAACCGTTAACCGTTAACGCTGAACGCCCTAAAACACATACTTCACCTCTGCCACCGAAGCAAAAACATTCGACTGAAGGTCCGGCTTGAGATACCACTCCAAACTCCTACCCACGCTTCCTCTGATTCCCACAGATATGCCCGGATAAGGGAGGCGAAAGATGAAACGGTTATCCGTATCCTCTTCAATTATGTACCGGGTATAAAGACCCGGTGTCACTGACAGAACTGCCCGAATACTTTCATAGATCTTCATGTCCAGTATGACCGGGATGTATATCGAACCGCTCAGAATACGGTCGTTTCCAATATTGCGCAAAAGTGTCATGTATTCATACCCGGATGTGTTGGCGTTCACTTCGGACCGCAGCCTCAGATCGAAACCGGCTTTCACCCCATAGTACAATGCATGCTCCAGGTAATCCACTTTCTTCCCGTCTGTGAAATCGAGGCTGAATTCTGTGTATCCCGTGCTGCTGTAGCTCCGGCTTACCGTTCCGGACGCGCTCAGATCAAGCCGCCTTCCTTCTTTATCAACCAGACCCACAATGGCCGTGCCCGTAGTGGATCTTTCCTTCCGTTCATTCCTCTGTGAAGCCTCCGTGATTCCATAACTGTAGATGGAAATATGCTCGTTCGAATGAAGATCCCCCTCGATACCAGCTCTCAGGTGATAGGAATTGGTGAGCTTCACCAGAGCTGTTGACGAAAAATGGAAGTTGCTGACCGTACTTTTTCTGTAGGGATCTGCCGATTCGCGGGATTCGGTGTGATCCATCTCGCTGTCGATTGTGAAAGAAATACCTTTCAGAGTTAGATGTCGGAAGGGAGTAATCCAGAATGCCCCCTCAAACGTGTGGTCATGGTCAGGGCTATGGACAGCTACATCAAGGTTGCCCAGATACACTCCCGCTCTGCCCGGACCGTTTTTCCAGTCCCCCCAACCGTAAAGGCCCTGCCAGCCTGAACGATAATTGGGGAGAACCCCGACAGAGACGCTGTTGTCCGAGGAGTGAGCCAGGCCGGGAAGGTTTACTTTTGTACTCACGAGCGGATAGGATATATTGGGAAAAAGCACATCTCCGAAATACCCGTCCATGAATCCGTAATAGTTCACCTGTGAAAAGAGGCTTTGGGTAAGACAAATCGAAATACAGCCCATCAGCCAGATCTGTTTCTTCATGGATCATCCTTTTTTGGATTTAAAACCTGTTTCCTACGGCTGCCCCAGGGGGACTCCGGACGCCGGTCTGATCTAATTACAATATACGCTTTTTCGGTATATCACAGTCAAGAGGGAGGTTAACGGTTCTGTATTCTTTCCGTTTTTTTTAACCGGCAGGGGAAATGGTGATTGTTAGATCACTCCAGCACGTAGCTCAGCTGCTCTCTTAAATCCCTTATCTCTCTTTGCCAGAATGCATCGCTGCCCCAGTCGGGAAAATTGCGCCGGAACTGGTAATCCCTGCTCTGACGGCTGACCCAGGCAAGAAAGTAGATCATCCGCATCGCCCTGAGCGGTTCGATGCAGCGCAGAGATGACCTGTCGAAAAGCCGGAACTGCTCGTACCCTTTCAGAAAAAGCTCCGTCTCTCTGGGGCAGGCATCCGCCCGGTCCGGAAGGAGAAGCCACAAATCCTGCACCGGAGGACCCATGGCCATATCATCGAAATCTATAAGCAGATATCCCTCTTCCAGACGGTCAAGAATGTTGCCCCGGTGGCAGTCGCCGTGAATCCGGATCACGGAAATATTTTCAAATAGCGGTGCACTCGCATTCACCAGCTGCATGGAAATGTCTCTGTACTGACCTGCAAACCGCTCGGGAATCACTTCCCGGCACAGATAGTCCACATCGGCAACTGTCGATAATCGGGGATGAATGGTAATCCTCGCTTCAGCTCTATTTTTTTCACCCGCCAGATGAGTCCGTCCCAGAAGCGATCCCAGCCTGATCCAGTCCGAGTCATCATTGATCTCAAGCTGACGGCCTGCGCGTTTGGGGAAAACTGCGAAATGAAGGTTCCCGAATGTCCCCAGGGTACTTCCGTCTTTCAGGTAGATCGGAGGCACGACCGGGATCTCCGCCTCCTGACAGTCAAGGGTAAACCTGTGTTCGTCAAGAATCGCCTCCCGGCTCCACCGTCCCGGTCTGTAGAACTTCGCCACAAGCCCGGTGTCATCCACACTTCTCAATTCGTAAACTCGGTTTATGTAGCTTGGGAGAGGGGAAAGGTAGGAGGTAAGCTTGAGGCCGGTCGCTTTTTCAACCTCCTCGAGCACGGATTCAGGCATCAGTGATTCAAATGACATAATAGTTCAGTCCGGGCACATTTGGTTCATCAGAATTCCGAACTTCCGTACATCCACCCCGACGCTCCTGAACCGCTCGTTGAGCTGGGTGCCCAGTTCACACTCCGGCAGCGGTTCCAGTATGACCGCATCCAGTCCCAGCCTGTCGATTTCCTTCATGATGTTATGGAAATTCGCGGCCGCTTCGGCGATATCGCCGGAAGACGACAGACTCTTCACTTGGAAATAACCGGTCTTCTCTCTGTCCGGCCCGAACGTGATCAGTGCAATCTTACCCCGTCCGGCTTCTTCGCTTACCGTATAGGAGCCCGTTTCGGCAACAAAGATGGGAGTGATGGGCCGGGAGGCACGTACCGGCCTGTGCTGCTCGCATTCAAGCCCCTTCGCTTCTTTCAGCGTGCCGATTGCCTTTTCCAGTTCGGCTTTTCTGACCTCCCCCTCGCGCAGCAGTAAAGGCAGGTCGGGGTCCTCCGTGAAGGAAACGAGAGTGGATTTTTCAGGAAGGTGACAATCGATATTGTACTCTATCTCTTCTGCCGAACCGGCCGGTGCCGCGTCGCCCTGATGCATTTCGCAGACCGCAAGAGGGACGCCTGCATCTCCGAGAAGTTTTTTGAGTTCAGGGCACGATGGCATATTTGCTGTGATGCTCGAATTTCCGTCATTGAGGATGTCGGGAATCTCATGTGAACTGTTCATCCTGAGATCAAGCGCTCCGGGCCAGAACAGAGATGAAAGCTGGTATGCTTTTTCGGGAAACTGCTCAGCAAGCCTGAGCATGTCGAAACGGGAATTGACATAGACAACGGGGGATTCGGACAGCTTCGTGCCGCTACGGTGAAAAATCCTGGCGATTCCCAGGGCACTGTATGCCGAGGCGCAGAATAACACTTTCGAGGAAGTCTCGACTCTGACAATCGCACCCTCCTTCAGTTTCATTCCCAGATTATCCATCTATACCCCTTTCAGGCGCTGTTGTTTTGCTGAAAAACCAGATCCGGACTCAGATTTGAGGCAGACATTCTTCCTCTTCTGCAAGAATCTGTTCGTCGATTATGAAGTGAGTGTTGTATCTCCCGCTTCTAAACCGTTCGTTTTTCATGATTTTGAGGTGCAGAGGGACAGTAGTCTTTATCCCCTCGGCCCTGAACTCCCTGAGTGCCCGTATCATCCTGGCAATGGCGGCATCTCTGTTTTCGGCATGCACTATGATTTTGGCAATAAGGGAATCATACTGGTGAGGGATGCTGTAGCCGGAATAGATGTGGGAATCCACTCTCACTCCGGGACCGCCCGGAAAGATCAGCTGTTCGATTTTTCCCGGCGACGGCATGAAACCGTTGAACGGATCCTCCGCATTTATGCGGCACTCTATCGAATGCCCTTCATGAAAAATCTCCTCCTGTGTGAAGGGGAGTTTCTCCCCCGATGCAACCAGTATCTGTTGCTTCACCAGATCCACATCCGTGCACCATTCGGTAACCGGATGCTCCACCTGGATACGGGTGTTCATTTCTATGAAATAGAAACGATTCAGGTCATCCACTATGAACTCCACTGTGCCTACTCCCACATAGGAAGTTTCCCTGGCAAGCCGTGCCGCCGCTTCGAACATCGCCTGACGGGTCTCTTCGGGAAGAAACGGTGCGGGACTCTCCTCCACCAGTTTCTGGTGGCGGCGCTGGATTGAGCAGTCTCTTTCGCCAAGGGCCACGGCATTGCCGAAATTGTCCGCCAGGACCTGTACCTCCACATGCCGGCCCACCTCTATGTACCTTTCGATATACACGCTGTCGTTTCCGAAAAAGTTCTTCGCTTCCGTGCGGGCGCAATGAAGGTGCTCGGCAAGCTGCGACTCTTCAGTAACGATTCTCATCCCCTTGCCGCCTCCACCCGCCGAGGCCTTGATGATGAGAGGAAATCCGATTTCGGAGGCTATACGCATCACCTCCTCATCTGAATCGACCGCGCCCCGGCTGCCCGGAATAACGGGGACATCCGCCTCCAGAGCGCTCTTCAGAGCGGCTATCTTGTCTCCCATTCTGCTGATGGTGGCGTGTGATGGCCCGATGAACCTGATCCCATGCGCCTCAACCAGTTCCGCGAATCGGTGATTCTCCGAAAGAAAACCGTATCCCGGGTGGATGGCATCCGCTTTGGCGACCTTGGCCACGGTAATGAGCTCCTGCTGATTGAGATAGGTCTCGTGAAGAGGTCCCTTTCCAATGCAGAACGCCTTGTCTGCCAGTTTCACATGAAGAGATTCCGCATCAGCCTGTGCGTAGACAGCAACGGATTCCACCCCCATCTCTTTACACGTGCGGATGACCCGCAGCGCGATTTCTCCGCGATTGGCAATCAGTATACGTTTAAGCACTTTGGTTTACTCTTTCCCGACACTTTCAGTTCGGTTGCAGGTTATTCCTCATGGTTCCCTTCGGAAAATATAGTGGTTACAGCCACGGATTGTCAAATCAAAATGCACCAATGGTCTTTTTGATGTGCCGCTTGACCCGGTTCCAGGCAGTTCTGAATGTGACTTTAGTGAAGGTGGAACTCAAAATGAATGCCTGAGCGCACCGGGGGAATAATAAAAAAGCTCCGGGCGTACACCCGGAGCTCTGTCATGAGTCAATCAGGTCTAACCTATTCGCTGACAGCTTCCTTTGCTGCCTGCATGGCACCTTTCTTGGTAAAAGAAAACGCCATGATCGGCCTGTCGTCGGAACCCTGTTTGAGAATCTCCTCCCCGTAGTATTCGGTAAGCTTGAACTCCATCATCATGAGTTTCTTTGGAGGCACCGGAGTACCTTCGGCATTTATGAAGAAATCCCCCCTTTTGCCGTTTTTGAGGACCACTTTGGTACCGAAATCGTAGACGTAGTCGATGCTGTCGAGGTCGATCTTGTATTCTCCCTCACCGTCCTTCATCAGCATTCCTGGAAGGCTGGACACTTTGCCCCTGGAGGAATACCCGCTTCCCTCGATGTACCCGCTTGAAAGGAGCTGAAAGTTGAGACTGGCATCGATTTCGAGCTGGCCTTCTCCGGGAAACTCCCTGGTCAGTTTTATATCGTGTCTTCCCAGGTGAATGGTCCAGAACCTGGCCTGATGTACCTTCTTGTCCAGACCGACATACCAGATCTTTTTTTCGATGATCGACCTTGCGAAAACAAGGCTTGCCGCTATCAAAACCACAGATACCACCAGAATCCATGAATGCCTGCGCTTCATCTTTCCTCCTGTCAAAACTTTAATTTGATCGTTTAAATCCCAATAGTTACCCAAACCATCCTCAAAATAACCTAAAAACTAATTGTATGCAATTCTATCCTTTCAGTTCACCCAAACCGCTCACAATCCACAATTTAATGACGCATCAAGAGAGATAATCAGCTCTTGTGCCTGAGCGGAACCTCTCTCCACAAACCGGTCTGACGATCTTTGACCAGTTTGATATGCGGAGTTTCCCCCCCATCAAACACCATCAGCTCTTTTTCCGAAATGATGGTTTTTCCGTACAAGGTGACCCCCAGCTTGCGGATCCTCCTGTACTGCGTTATCAGAAAATCCTTCATTCTTTCATACTCTTCCCGGGTTTCGTTGAAGGTGAAGAAGAGTGTATCCACATTCTGGGTCTTGAGCTGCTCATGTATCCTCACCGGAAGCGCCTTGAGCTGCCTGAGCGTGCTGAAGGTATTGCGCACATAGATCGAATTTCTGTCGGTGAAGAGAATATAGGAAAAGGCGGCTTCCGGAAAAATCTGGCGCAGGGGAGTGAAAAGATTGTTAACCAGATCATCACAGTTGACATTCACCTTCTCCAGCTTGCTCTCCAGAACAAGAATATGCCTCTTCCCTTCATATCGATAATCGAAAAAACCATCCAGCTCCTTTATGTTTTCATATCCATACTTCCCTTTACCGGTCTGTTTGAGGATGATCAGATTGGGGTAACGCTGGATTTTGAGCACGTACTGCCCGGTATGGGCCACAATGAAATCATCTCTGTTCTGAGGATCGAACCGGCTGTCGAAAATTCCTCCCGTTCTGCCTCTTTTGCTCCAGTGCTTGAGGAAATACTTTGTAATTCGCCTGGCGATCCTCTCGGTTATTTCTCCCAGAATGTTGCCTGAAGCGGCCTTATCCCAAGGGTAGGGGGAGTTTAGCATATCCGATACGGTTATGATCGGATATCTGCAGTCGTTTATACAGTACTCCAGGAGGACTTTTTCGAAAGCCGGTCTGTTGTCATTGATGGCATCGTTGAGGTTGTGGAGCTTGTATGTTCCGTTTACGCCATGACTCCTTTTGACCGAATGGATGGCCTCCTTGCGGTTGGAGGGGCACCATACAACCGGCGAAAATTCACCGAAGGGCCTTGATACACCGCCGGTTCCTGAACTGATCTGGTAAGCTGACATGGCGGCCTCCAACTCCGGTTACCTGCTTGAATAATGAAGTCTCAGCCAGATGCCGTGCGAGGAATTGTTGACAGGCACGTCAAGATCCTTAGGCTGCTTGAGATAGGTTCGGTAAGTGTAGTCAAGCGTCAGGGCACGACTCAGACGCCAGGAGATTGTGCTGTTGAATTCGTAGTCAGGAGAAAGGAAACGCTGCACCGGCATAACCGGAGCAAAGACCTTCAGCTCACTCTCGGCACTGGCATAGAGTCCCAGTCGCAGAGTAAAGCTTAAGGAGGCCTGGGGGCCGAATTCGAAAATGTTCACATCGTCCTCAGGGTAGAGAACGACACTCTTGGAAACACGGGAACCGTAGTTGAGGGAATCATCGGAAGAATACTTGACCTTCGACGACTCAACGACTCTGTGGCGATCCATGTACATCGAATAGGAGCTTCCTACCCCAAGGCGGGCCTTCGCCTCAAATATGCGCATCGTGGCAAGATCGGCATTCACTCCTGCTCCGATATCGGCTATGGTCGGTGAAAAGGCCGGTTCAACAACAATGGTTCTGCTTGAGTCAAACTGATCTGTTTGCAGGTAGTAATCCTCATCAACATAGCAGAACCAGTTCTCTTTGTTGCGTTTCATCTTTTCCGGTAAAAAGGTGGAAGTCAGTTCCATCCGGGCATACGGGCCTATCCATTTGTAAATTCTCCAGATCAGCATGGAGTTCAGTATCATCCTGTCAGGATTGCTTATCATATTGGGCAGATCCCAGTCGGTTATATTGAACCCTTCCTCAAGCCGCAGCCTGCTATTCCACTCTATCGGCGCTTTGCGATACAAAAGCCAGGAGTCGGATAGAAGTCCGAGAGTGAACGCTGTAACGCCCTTCTTCATCTGGTGGTCTGTTTCTGCGCTGAACTGAACGTTTCCGCCGATGTTTGAACCGTAGCGCCAGCTGGGGGTTATCTTGGTACTGGCCGAAAGCTGCACGGTACCTCCGCCCTTTATACTGAAGTCTTCGGGGTCCTGGATCAGAAGAAAACGGGTAAACTCACCCGGAACCAGTCTTACCGTCACGAAGTTGGTGAGGGTGTTGTAGCCTTCACCGACCCGGAATATTTTGTAGACGCCCGGCTTGAGTATCCATGATCTGACCGTCTCTCCCATTTCAGGACTGGCCCCGTAACCTCTTCCGTAGGGATCAAAAACATCAAGCCTCACCAGCTCGTACTCACCTCTGATCGGTATGCCCTGTTCATCCACTACATCGATCACCAAACCCGACCAGTCCGGAATGATTGGACTGACCTGACCTTCTTCGATTTCAATCTTCTTTACGATGCGCTGCTTGTGGGTGCCGTTTCCCAGTATCACATAGTACTCCCCCGGTTCCAGCGTATAGGTCCGGCCGGTTTCCCCTGACAAGACAAAATCACCATCCGGGTTTATTATCTCCAGATCCGGTTCGTAGTTTGTCTCGGAGAAGTGGGGGATGTAGACTCCGCCTTTCCCGAACGGGATGATGGTCTGGTCTGCGGCCTGCTGCACCGAAAGGGGAGGCGCATCCCAGGTTCTCATTGCCGAATCGAGCCAGGAACCACGTCTGAGGGGCTGGTCGGTAAGCGACGAGTCTTCTTTCTGCACAGTATCGGGATTGTTTAGAGCCCAGTTGAGATACTCCTGCGTGATCTCTTCGCCCGGAAGCTCGGGCGGCAGCTCCGCGTGGGCGGCTGAAGAAACGATCATAAAACAGCAGGCAAGCCACTTTAAACTGATTGATTCATCTCTTCTGATCACTGCATGTATCCTTCCGTCCCGGAGGTATCGGAAATGAATTGAGGGCCGGTTTCCACATCTGTCTTCCCTGTACTGACATTCTCAAGGCCATATTCATCCGCCAGCTTGGAATCTATGTCGAGAATCGCCTGATTGAAAATCACCTCCATGATCTGCGATTTTTCTCTGACTATGAACTCAGGCTCACGACGGTACACCCGTTTTCTCAAATCAAAATGACGGCTGTATATGTTCCGTCCGTCCGAAAGCCGGGTGAGATTTACACGCATGGCTATATGGGCGAAAAGAATGTCTTCGCTGTCGTACTCTTCAAGTGCTTCAACGCTTCCTGAAAGCTCGTATTTCGGTCTTCTGCCCTCATCGTAACGCCTTACGACGGAACTGACAAGATTTACGGAGTTGAGGTGTTTGAAAAGCAGATCGGTGATCATCCTTGTCGGCTTCACAGCCCACATCCGGTAATAGTAGTAGCGAAGTTCGAATGGACTCAACCGGTAGACGATCTGGGTCCGGTTGTATGCTTCCTCAATCGAGAACTCTTTGAGCCGGATCACATAAGGATAGGGCGTTTTCAGGGCTCGGTTTTTCATCGGGGATGGTACGTAGTTGAGCACATAATACTGCTTGGATGGCACTTGGCCGCAGTGAACTGAAAGCAGTGCTGAAATCATGCAGCACCACAGTGCCGCGCTTTTAAATTTCTTCATCTGACTACCCTTCCCCTCTGTTCACCCTTGAGCAGCAGTGACGGGTTTTCGGACAACATCCTGGTGAGCTGATTGGCATTTTCCACCGTTTCTCTGAGGTTTTCCATGCTGATGGAAAAATCCTCTCTCGTCTGCATAATCATAAGTGAAAGCTGGTCTGTGAGATTCTTCATCGACAGTGCAGTGGAATCCACCCGGGTGAGTATGGCTCCAAGGTCATCACCTGATACATTCTCGTTAAACGTTCCCGTCACCTGTTTAATATCAGCAGTGATACCGGATACCTGAGAGATCAGCTCTTCCGTGGAAGAGGCCATGCGGTTCACTTTGGGAGACGTCTGAGCGAAAAATGTTTTGGCTTCCGTGCTCATCATTGCCACGTTATCCACGATAGTTTTAACTGACCTGAGGCTGTCGGGGTTGGTAATGGTGTTGAGGTGGTTGAGCAGAAGTTCCACCTTTCCGGCAATCACTTCGGCTTTTCCCGTGATATTGGCTAGCGTGGAAGCGCGTGTGGGTATTTCTGAACCGCTTTTCAGCAGTGCGGTTTCGTTGGAACCTCCCGATATCTCCACATATTTCAAACCGGTAATTCCCATAGCTCCCGTTGTGGCATACATATCCATTTTCATCGGGAATTCCGCATCCACCTCAAGCTCGACCTTCATTTTATTGAGGTTCTCGGGGAAGTAGGAGATATCGCGTACCTTTCCGATGCGAACTCCGTTGAACTTCACTTCGGCGCCCTGCTCCAGTCCGCTCAGCGATTCACCTTCGAAAAAGGCGATGTAGGTCTTGCTTTTACTTGTGAATTTCAGTCCCAGTGGGACGGCGATGAATATGGCAAGGATAAATAGTCCCACCACCATAAAAACACCTAGCCTGACTTTCTGTGCCGCGCTAATGCTCATTTTCTACTCCAGATTAAAATTCGGGCCGGCTTGTGTCTCGCTGCTTGCGGAAACAGTCGAATCGTGCCGTTTGAAAAAATCTGCTATAGGGCCCTCTTTAAAAGTCATAGCATCACTCAGCTTCCCATCGAAGAGCGGCTTGCCTTTATGTAAAAAAAGAATTCTGTCAGCTATTTTTTCAATAGAAAACAGTTCGTGGGTCACTACAACTATGGTTATGCCCAGAGTTTCCTTTAATTTCAGCAGCAGTTCATCCAGTCCGGCGCTGGTAACAGGATCAAGCCCCGCGCTCGGTTCGTCGCAGAACACCAGAGGAGGGTCCAGGGCCAGAGCGCGCGCCAGTGCCACCCGTTTGCGCATACCGCCGGACAGCTCTCCCGGATAGAGAAAGGCGGCGTGGGGAAGTTCCACCTGAGCCAGCTTGTACATGACCATTTCGTGTACCAGACGGGGGGGGAGATTTGTGTGCATCTCCATAGGGAGAGCCACATTCTGAGCCACAGTGAGAGATCCCAGAAGTGCTCCGTTCTGAAATAGTACCCCCACTTTCCTCAACAACTCCGCGTCATCGGGACTGTCAGGGTCCTTCAGCTCCTTGCCGAAAAGTCTGATTTTTCCCGAGTAGGGCTTGTTCAGGCCGACAATGCTCCTGAGAAGTGTGGTTTTGCCGCAGCCGCTTGTCCCCAATATGACCCGGATTTCCGACCTGGCGAACCGGGTACTCACTCCATTCAGGACAGTCTTCTCCCCGTAGCGGACTACCAGATTTTCAACAGAAACTATGGGTTCGTTCATCAGGTTTCCCGCAGTTTGCTATAAAACAAATGAAAAGAGTGCATTGGCTACGATGATAATGAAAATTCCTGCAACCACACTTGAGGTGGTTTCTCTTCCCACCGCATCCGCTCCCCCTCTGACCCTGAATCCGTAAAAGCAGCCGATCCAGATAATGAGCCAGGAAAAAACCATCGATTTGAAGCAGCCGGCCAGGACATGTTCCACAAATAGAGCCTTGGTCAGTCCGTTCCAGAAAAGGGCCGGGCTGACCTCAAGATACAGAATCCCGATGATAAAGCCGCCCAGGATTCCGGTGGCAGTTGCGATTATCGACAGAAGGGGCATGGTTACGGAAATCGCCCAGAATTTGGGAACCACAACGTACTGCATGGGGTTGAGACCCATGGTGCGCAGGGCATCGATCTCCTCACCCACCACCATCGTGGCAATTTCGGCCGTGGTTGCACTCCCGGTCCGCCCCGCCAGTATGATCGCGGTGAGAAGAGGCCCCATCTGCTGAACCATGGTGATTCCGATGAGCGGTGCCAGAAACACTCCCGCCCCATACATCCGAAGTTGTATCGCTGTCTGAAGCGAGAGGACGATTCCTATGAGAAACGCAAGCAGCGCCACTATCCCAAGGGCCTTGAATCCCAGATGATACATCTCATCGAACAGTCCGCCCTTTTTAAAATCCTGCCGCTTGAATGCACCGATCGTCCCCCAGTAGAGCATTTCCACCAAAACGGAAAGCGCAGCCAGTGAGGATTCCCAACTCGAGACAACTGCACTGCCGAGGTGTTCGAAGAAACCCTCTTTTTCTGGTTTTGCTGCCTGTGTAGCCGGGGCGGAATCGGTTTTGAGCTGGTTATGGATCTGGGAAGATAAATTTCTCAGAATGAGCCTGCCGCCCTGTTCCTCGTAGAGATTGTGCAGAAGCCGCAGAAAACAGATTCCCGACGAATCGATCTTTCTGGTCGCACCCAGATCGAGTACCAGTTCTCCTGAGTGGTTCTTGTTCAGAAGATCGCAGCTGGATATCCAGTTCCGGTCCAGGAAATCAGGAACCGATATCACCAGTTCAGCTCGGTCCCGTTGTTTTGAAATTGTATTGGACATGGGTTCGAGGAGTCTCTGTTCCGGTTGTAAAAAAGTGCATTTACCTAAAATATCGCACACGGAGCGACCGTAATGATTTTTCAAGGCCTGATTGCCAAGTATCGCAGATGGCAGGTCGTAACTAAAAATATACATGAGTGGTATGGAAATTTTCCACTTTGATGAGTTGCCGCAGGGGCGGCGGCGGGGGGGCGGTTGACGTTTCGGGAGCAGATGTTTTCTTTTTTGATGCAGATTGTCATTTTTGGAAAGTATAACCCGTTCGCATCGCCAAATCCTTTTAAAACAAGCGGTTACAGTGGTTTTTCGGGAGCGCGTTTGTCCCTGTTCACTGCCGCGGAAAAATAAAGTCGTTGCATTTTCTTCTATTTGCCCATATATTATAAGCGCGTCGGCATCAATAGGTTAGTGACCCTGACTTTGAATGCCTACCCTCTATCTTCCTTTTCCGAGGCGGAGGAATTAAACATATGCAGTTACCAAAATCAAGGCGGCGTCAGAAACTACGGGAAAAAAAGTGTCAGTATCCCGGGTGCGGTAAGATCTTTTTCGGTATTCACATCTCGAAATACTGTCCGGAACACCGGCAAGATCGTTATCGGATCCGAAAGCGGACCAAGCCCGAAGACGTCAACATCAAAAATCAGACCTTCAAACATACCTACACCGAGGTGATCACCATGGTGATGGATTGTGCTCTTGAGGGTTGCGATCATCAATTCGAAGTCAAAATCTATCCCAGGCAGTATATCTATCCCAAATACTGCCCGGAGCATCGCAACGAGTACAAGCGTATTCGCCATCTGCAGCTCATCGGTCGCGAAGACCTGATTGAGAAGATGAAAACCGAAGGTGAAAGCTTTGAACTCGACCAGAGCGATGAAAGGGAACAGAAAGGGAAATCGAAAGTGGTCGATGATGTGGCCTGATTAGGTTACATTACATAAGTTGCAGTTTTTGGGGAGGCTGATTTTCAGTCTCCTTTTTTTTGCTTCTGCACCGGGAGAGAATCTCATTGAATCAAATACATAGTTTTGCCTTGGCTTTCATCACATAAAATCCTATTTTCTTAGTTGCTATACTGGAGATATCTCCGGTTTTCGCGCTGTTTTCTGATAACTAACTACTGGAAGCCTAGTGAAGTCATGAAGAATTATCATAACGAAGTTGCTAATGTCAGCCATGGCGTTAAGAACTTCTTTGACAAAACCTTTTCCAACGTTCACATCGAAGGCCCACCGCTCAAAGCCGAAGAGATTCAGAAACATCCTCTGATGGTAGTAAGTACCCACCGAAGCCATGTGGACTACTTTTTCCTGGGAAATGCTCTTTACTGGATGGGTTTCAAGAATCTGCGTTTCGCGGCGGGTGACAACCTGACCAAATTGCCCTGGATCGGTCCCCGTTTCCGTGCCTTCGGAGCGTTCACCGTCTCACGAGACAGCGGATTCGAGCGCAACTATGTGCGCAATCTCTGCAATCAGGTGATGAAAATGCTCGAGAACCGTGATGCGGTTCTGGTGTTCCCTGAAGGCGGGCGGAGCTATACAGGTGAAACGCTTGATATTAAGGGCGGTATTCTCAATGCCGCTCTTATGACCCAGGCATCCACACCGGACAATGATGTGTACCTGTTTCCGGTAGCTGTCTCCTACGAGTGTCCTCCCGATGTGCCGTTTTTCCCCATGCTTCTCAAAGGTAAAAAACTCCGCAAGAAGAACAATTCGATTTTCAAGAGGATGCTTGGAAATGTCTACTATTTCGGAGCGGATATACTGGCTTTCGTTCCGCTGCTTCTTGCCCGCCGCACAGGACGTAAATACGGTGAGATCTACATGGACTACCTTGCTCCTGTATCGGTGAGGTCACTAGTTGACCTGAAGAAAAACCGGATCAGGAATGCACGAGACGAGTTCTCCGCCCACAGAGCATCTCTTGAACAGATAAGCAAAAAGATTCACCGTACGTTCGTTTCTCTTTTCAGAATTCTTCCCATTCATGTGATATCTGCCGCTCTGAAGGAAAAAGGGAGCGGGTGCCCGGTTTCCGAGCTGGACAGTATAGTCGCGGACTTAAAGAAAACTGCTGTGCGTCAGGGCAGGAATGTGAAATCACTGGAAAACCTTACCGCTTCGCAACTGGTGGAGAAGGGTTTGGAACAGCTTCGCAGGATCAAAGCTGTCAACGTGAAAAACGGCGTGGCCAGAGTCTGCAAAGACCACATAATCGAATACTTCTCCTCCGCACTCTCTTCCAAACAGGAGAATAGCTGATGTCTTTTGAACAGTACCTCGCTTCCCCCGCAGTGGTGGACATAAGTTCAGAGGATAAAACAGAAACCCTCAAGGAACTGGCGGTGATACTGTGCAAGGCTCAGGGTATAAACAAACAGAAGGTGATCATAGAGGAAATTCTCAAAAGAGAGGAGAATGCCTCGACATTCATCGGTCAGGGCGTTGCTCTTCCTCAGGCAAAGGGGCCTATTAAGGAAGAGTTCGCCATAGTTGTGGGGCGAAGCCTGGAGGGAATCAGGTATGATGCGGCCCGCAATGCGCAGGCTCACATAATCGTGCTCCTGGTGTCTAGGGAGGATGCCGACAACAACCATCAGATCCAGATTCTTTCCGAGCTGGCTACCTTTTTCAAATCAACTGAAATCCGGGAGCAGATCCTTTCAGAAGACGAAGTGGTGGATCTCAGGATTCTGAGTACGGCGTTCAAAAAGGGTATGCTTGAGGAGAAACCGAGGACCCGTGCTCCGAAGAAAACCGCCGGGCCGGTGCTCAGTGCCGCCATGACTCTGGCAAGGGATCTCAAAGCTCGCGCCATAATGATCTTCGCCGATACGGTGAAAGACAACGATTTTCTGGAGCAGGTCCGTTCCAGAAACAAGATGATAATAGTTACCAGCAACAAAGCCAGATTCGATCTGCCCAGAGACAGGAGAATTTTGGGTATAGTTCAGGCGCCCCCCATTCCCGCATCGCGAACCGGACAGCTCAGAATAGGCATTCTGCTCGCTCTCTCGAGAGGGTTTGTCAATAAAGAGGACAAGGTGGTGTGCGTTTCCGGAAACTCCCGCAACGGAATTTTCGACACCGTGGTGAGTATCGACATTGCTACAGAATATGAATTTTTCTTCCTGACCTCTCAGAGCCTCCTTCCTCAGGATGTCAAACCTGAGGTGCTTGAGAGAGTGATCGGGTTGGCAGGTGAAATTGCGGTCGAGGGACGCGAGGGGAAACCGACTGGCACCATTTTCGTCCTGGGAGACACCAACTCCGTAAACGCCTATGTGCGCCAGCTTATCATCAACCCCTTCAGAGGGTACAGCGAGGCTGAGCGCAACATTATGGATCCCGGTCTGGTGGAAACCATCAAGGAGTTCGCATCCATTGACGGAGCGTTCGTGGTTACCGGAGACGGGATCATCTTGTCCGTGGGGAGCTATCTGCGTCCCCAGATGTCCGAAAATCCGGAACCGCTTCCGGGAGGCTTCGGAGCGCGCCATGCTGCTGCGGCGGGAATAACAGGTTGTACCAAAGCGCTGGCCATAACCATCTCTGAGTCCACCGGGATGGTGAATATCTTTAAAAGCGGAGCCATAATGATGTCTCTTTCCCGGCCGGTGATACGGGAAAAGGATACGATTCACAGAATAATGTGAGCGTAGATCAAATCCGGGCTTCGCGCCCGCTGTTTTGAAATTCTCATTCTTATCTATAAACCCTTTTGTATGGAGTTACGTGCATGCAGAACATCTGGTATAACGACAGTTTCATGTCAGACTTCCTTTCTTCTGAAGAAATCATCCGCTACAATCCTTCCGTTGCTCAGGCGGAGAAAATGCTCAGGGACAGGTCCGGTCCGGGTAATGATTTTCTGGGATGGCTGGATCTTCCTAAAAGCACCGGCAAGGAAACGCTCACGGCGATAAGCGAGAAAGCGCAGGAGATCAGATCGAAGGCCGATGTTCTCATCTGTGTAGGGATAGGCGGATCCTATCTGGGAGCAAAGGCTGCAATCGAGTTCCTGTCTCCCTGCTTTGAGAGCATGCGTAAGCCCCAGGTCATTTTCGCGGGCCATACAATCAACAGCGACTACCTCTCCGACCTTCTCGAATATGTGAAGGATAAAGAAGTGGCGGTGAACGTGATTTCCAAAAGCGGAACCACCACGGAACCGGGAGTCGCCTTCAGAGTGATAAGGCAGTGGATGGAGGAACGGTACGGGAAAAAGGAGGCCGCCTCACGCATCGTGGCTACTACCGATCCCTCCAAAGGTGCATTGCGCAAGCTTGTGAATGAAGAGGGGTATACCGCGTTTGAAATCCCCGGAGATGTGGGCGGACGGTTCTCCGTGCTTACTCCCGTCGGTCTGTTTCCCATTGCAGTTGCCGGTATCGACATCGCCCGGCTGATCCAGGGCGCGGCGGAAGCCTCCGACTTCTGCAGCGGTGATAGTGTCGAAAGCAATATTGCCGGAAGGTACGCCGCAATCAGAAACATCCTCTTCAGAAGAGGTTACTTTACCGAGGTCATGGCCACATTTCAGCCCCAGCTTCACTATGTAAACGAGTGGTGGAAGCAGCTTGCCGGTGAGAGTGAAGGCAAGGACGGGACGGGAATCTTCCCTGCCGGACTTGACTACACGACAGATCTTCACTCCCTTGGGCAATGGATGCAGGAGGGGGTGCGTTCGGTGTTTGAAACGTTCATGATCCTCAAAAACACCAAAAAAACGGTGAATGTACCCAGGTTCGTGGATGACAGCGACGGACTCAACTATCTGGCCGGCAAGAGCTTCGAGCAGATAAACGAGAAAGCTTTCCAGGGGACACTGCTGGCGCACCTTGACGGTGGAGTGCCTTCAGCCACTCTCATGCTTCAGGACCGCTCCGAACGCACTCTTGGCCAGCTGTTCTACTTTTTTGAAAAGGCGATAGCGCTTTCAGGCTACATTCTCAGAGTGAATCCTTTCGATCAGCCCGGTGTTGAAGCCTACAAGAAAAACATGTTTGCTCTTCTGGGCAAAGCCGGTTTCGAAAAGCAGGCCGAAGTGCTTTCAAGCAGAACAAAGGACATGAGCTTATGAAATCGTACCGCAAGGAACTGACGTTCACTACTCCGCACAGGCGCGATTATATAAATATCACTCCCCGGGTGGAGGAGGCTCTTAGAGACAGCGGAATAAGAGAAGGACTCTGCCTTGTAAATGCAATGCACATTACTGCAAGCGTCTACATAAACGACGATGAGCCCGGACTCATAAAGGATTACGATGATTGGCTCGAGGGGCTTGCCCCTCACGAGCCTATTTCCCGTTACCGTCACAACGGTGCGGAAGATAACGGCGACGCTCATCTCAAACGTCAGGTGATGGGGCGGGAGGTTGTGGTTGCGGTTACTGAAGGCAGACTCGATTTCGGCCCCTGGGAGCAGATCTTCTACGGTGAATTCGACGGAAGAAGGCCCAAAAGGGTGCTGGTCAAAATCATCGGAGAATGATTCGCTTTTCCACGGATTTATCGCCTGGAGATTGATTCGTGTGTAGTTCAGGTGTTGTGTGTGTCAATATATGTTCACCATTCCATATGCGGGCAGTTAGTTTTAGCGTGTGTAATTGCGTCAACGCGAAAAACCCTGAACGCTGAACCACGAGGAGTTCTCAATGCTGGCTACCAAGAGATACGAGTATCTGGAATTCGACCGTATAGGTGTACATCCCTCGGTCGGAAACCACAGGCAGGTTTCTCATTCCAAAGTCGCTCATCTGGAAAGCGATATACTGAAAAACGGTCTTCTTGAACCGCTGGTGGTTTGGGAACGTTCCCCGGGAGAGTACTTCCTGGTGGGTGGTTTCCATCGGGCGGAAGCAATAAAGGGTATCAGAAGCAGGAACCCCGGCTATTTCGACAGAGTGGATGTGCGTGTTGTGGCTGGCGATCCAGATGAAATTAAAGCACTCAATCTAAAACTCAATGCTGATCGTCTCGATACCAAAATCACCGATTATTTCGAAACGGTCGTATACCTCAATAATGTCAACTGGTCTCCGGAACGTATTGCCGAGTTTCTGGACAAGAGCACGTCGTGGATCGAGGAGATTATCCGGTATGCTCCCATGGTGAACGGGGAGATGCACAAAAAGCTTGAGTCGGGAGAACTCTCCTGGGCCAGGGCAAAGGAGATCATTCAGAAAACGCTTCAGGCCTCTCCCGGAAGCGAAAAGTCCGTGATGGAGGAGGAGCTGTCAAAACAGCAGTCACGAGCCGTGAAGCCTCTCACATTCAGATCCGCTCTGGGGCACTTGAACAAAGTGAAACAGAGCAACCCGGATGCGACTTACACGCTGGGCCTTGATGATCTTACAGCTCTGCTTCGGGTACTCCAGGGTAAATCCTATGGTGAGGATGATCTGGAAACGGTGGGCTGCTTGTTTCCGGATCTCAAAAAAAAGGGAAAAGCACCCCGGGGGAGTTGATCGCGAGGTGCTTTAAAAAATCAAAAATTTCTGGTAAAAAAGTAAATGGTGAGTAGAAACACTCACCATTTTCAGTTGGTACTAACGTATGATCGCGGTACGGATCACGCGGGTTCCGTTTTCACCTTCAAGCCGCAGGAATATCACTTCCCGGTTCAGATTGCTGAAGCTTACGTCTTTTGTGTTCGGTGCGAGATAGCCGCTGCGGATTATCCTTCCGCTCAGGTCCACTAGCGAGTAAGTTCTGTACTGGTGGTTTGCAGGAAGAACTGCTTTGAAGCCTGAGCCAGTGGAGAGAACTGTGATTCCCGAAACCTTCGCTTTCGACCGGGAGAAGACTACAGGTGATGAAGGGTCGAGCTTGAGAACGAAGTAATCCATATTCATCGGTCCATCGAAATTGAGCTGGATGGTGCGCTGTCCCGCTTCCAGATAGACCGGACCGGAGAGTGATTCCGTACTGTAGGTCTGCCAGGCATCCTGTGTGCCGTTGAATGAGACACTTCCTTCATCGGAATCGTCCACCGATACTCCGAAAGAAGCGCTGCCCACTCCGCAGGCAACACTGAATTCAAAGGTGTAGTCACCGCTTCTGGGGATATCTACCTCGTATGTTGTGGAGTATCCGCTTTCGATGTATCCGATATTACTGTAACTGCCCTGATCCTCTACGATAAGAGCATCACCGTTCTTACTGGAGAAGTCTTCGGCTTCAACTCTGATTGAATCGACTTCAACCGTATCGGTGAACGTAGCGGTTACAGTCTGATTCGAGTTGAGAGTAATTGTAACGGTCTGATCTGATCCGGAAGCGCCGTCACTCCATCCGCTGAACTCACTTCTACCGGGGGTGGGATTGGCGGTAAGAGTCACCTCGGTGCCGCCCGTGTAGGTAGACTGTTCGGGATTTCTGTCTACAGTTCCGGAACCTTCAATGTTTACTGTCAGAGTGAATTCGTTTGAGGGGATCTCTTTGAAAACCGGAGTGATATCCTTATCAGAATCCATGGTGACTGTGATGGTGGCATCGGTTCCGGAGGCATCACCGGACCAGTTTTCGAATACCCACCCTGACTGGGGATCGGCAGTAATGGTAACCTGAGACCCCTCGGAGTAGCTGGATTTGTCGGGGTCTTTAGTCACTGAACCACCGTTTGCGTCCGCTATGTTCAGAGAAAACCCGGTTGAACCACCACCTTCACCGTAGCATTTGACATCTTCCGAAGCCAGAGTCGATTTCAATGAACTGATGGTTGATCCCCAGGTGCCGTCGGGACTTTTCTGAGTGATCGCGCACACACCGTCGGATATACGGGCTTTGAGATTGTTCTCATCATCCCAGGCGGAATTATGTCCAGTGTCACCACCGCCCCATCCATAACCGATATCCGCTATGATCGGCTTGCCTGATATGCTGCTTACTTCGGCCCATGTGACATCGTTATGTGAATCCATGCGGATTCTGGCATTGCCGGCCTCAGTGCGGCCGCCCGATGTGTGCATGAACGAAAATCTGTCCAGATCAAAAGCGTTGATATATGTCTGCTGGTCATTGTTCCAGGGGGAAATGTCAAGAGAAAACAGGGCGTTGGGCAGATGCTGCTGAACGATATCCATCAGTTCATTCAAGTAGGTGGATGCATCGTCGAAACTCAGCTTCACAGTTTGAGGTCCCGAAAAATACTGATAGTAATCCGGTTCCATAAGCCAGATGCAGGGCTTGTCGGTTCCGTAGTGATTAGCGATACTCGAGGCGTAATTTTCATAGCGGCTCTTCACCTGTGAAAAGTTTTCCTTGAGCCATGCCGCGCCATCCGTATCAAGTCCGCCGCCCACATCGGCATCACCCAGTCCGGATGCCTTGGCGATAATATAGGCATAGAACACGGCTGTTTTGTTGTTGTCTTTACACCAGCTGGCCATATCGCCGTGCCAGTACTGATTGAAGGAGGCATCATTGAGCCATATAGTGGCATAATCGATTGACTGGGCCACCCCGGAACTTCTGTTTTCATTGAGGTAATCCCAATCTGATCCGAAGTTGAATTCGCAAGAACCGAAATCCGCAAAGGAATTGGAGAGAACAAGCATAAGGGTTACTGCAGCCAGCACTAACTTTTTCGACATAAAATTCTCCGTTAAGGTTTGTATGTTAAAGGTAACACTCAATTACCACAATAACTTTCTGTTATGGTGCTGCTCACCTGTTTCCAATTGTGCGTGCCTGATTCCGGCAACCAAACTGGATCTTTTTTTTTGATTCACATGGGGTTCATGCTGTTACTGGTTTTATTTTGGTGACATTTATTCTTGTAACAGTTCACCAGTTATGTTAAGATTATGGATTTTGGCTTCTTGTTCTAACAATTCCGGTTGAACCGGATGTATTTTCCTCTTTCATTATTGATATAGAATGATTCGGTAGGAGATGGTTTCAGTAGTTTGTAGATGTGCGTAAAGAGAGGGCATCAGTGGTATTTCCTGAACTTGAAAAGGTGAAAGAACATTCGGCCAAAGCCAATGTCATTCCTGTCTGTAAGGCAGTGCTTGCCGATACTGAAACCCCGGTTTCCGTCTGGATGAAACTTTTCAGCAAAGAAGAATACAGTTTCCTTCTGGAGAGCGTGACCGGTGGAGATACAGTGGCACGGTATTCCTTCATTGGCGGTGATCCTTACCTTACGTTTCTGGCAGACAAGGAAAAGTGGAAGGTTGACGGGGCGCGGGTGCAGAGCGGGGAAGGGGATCCGATAGGTGCGTTTCGGTCACTGCTCTCCGATTACAGACCTGCTGTTATGGAGGGAATGCCCCGGTTCTGCGGAGGTGCGGTAGGGTACTTCTCTTATGATTCTGTACGGTTAAGAGAAAGAATCCCTGATAACAATCCCAAAGAAGATCAGATGCATGACATCTTCTTTGCCCTTTACCGCAATCTGATCGCTTTTGATAACCGGGAGCATCGTCTTCTGCTTATTTCTAATATTTTAGTAGATGAGAAAAGAAGTATCGATGATCAATACGAAGAAGCGCTCGGGTCCATAAAGGTGATGCAGGAAAGTCTTTCCCGCAACCTTGCCTCTTCATCCATTTCGGTCAAGTCTTCCGCTCCGACAACATCCAATTTCGAGAAACGCGAGTATGAGGCAGCGGTTGAAAAGAGCAAGGAATACATAAAAGCCGGGGATATTTTCCAGGTGGTGCTTTCCCAGAGATTCCAGGTGGAGGTGGATGCCGACCCGTTTGACCTTTACCGCATTCTTCGTGTAGTTAACCCATCGCCGTATATGTACTATCTGTCACTGGGTGAAACATCGGTTATCGGGGCTTCTCCGGAAATGCTGGTGAGAGTCGAAAACGGCGAAGTGGAAAACCGGCCCATAGCCGGTACCCGCAGGAGAGGGAAAACCGAAGCAGAAGATGAAAGC
This sequence comes from Chitinispirillaceae bacterium, assembly GCA_046538945.1. Classification (GTDB taxonomy): domain Bacteria; phylum Fibrobacterota; class Chitinivibrionia; order Chitinivibrionales; family Chitinispirillaceae; genus JAEZKC01. Next base: position 29,160 of record JBKHHW010000024.1, read on the forward strand.
CTCATGGAGGATCTCAGGGCTGATCCCAAGGAGGTCGCTGAGCATGTGATGCTGGTCGATCTGGGGAGAAACGATGTGGGCAGAGTGAGTGAGTACGGATCTGTTGAAGTAGAGAACATGATGCATATGGAAAAGTACTCGCATGTGATCCATATGGTGACAGATGTCAAAGGTACACTGAAAAAGGGATGCGATGCCTTCGATGCTCTGTTTTCCTGCTTTCCCGCCGGAACTCTTTCCGGAGCACCGAAGATCAGGGCTATGGAGATAATCGACGAGCTTGAACCGGTGAGGCGGGGACTTTACGGCGGAGCGTTGGGGTATATCGATTTTTCGGGTAACATGGATACCTGCATTGTCATCCGTACCATAGTGTTTCACAACGGGGTGGCTTCGATACAGGCCGGAGCCGGACTGGTGGCCGATTCGGTTCCTGGGAGGGAGTACCAGGAAACAGTTGAGAAAGCATCGGCGCTCTTTTCCGCCATCAGCAAAGCCGGCGAGATTATCGGGGAGTAGCTTTTCACAATTCATATAAGCGGGCCGGTCCTGAGGAAACGGACAACGGTAAACGGTAAACGGACAACGGTAAACGGACAACGGTAAACGTATTTATGCTATTAATATTAGACAATTACGATTCATTCACGTACAACCTGGTGCAGTATTTCGGGGAGATCTACTCCGGTGAGATAGAGGTGCACCGCAACGATGTTCTGAGTGTTGAGCAGGTCGGGGAGAAGAACCCGGGAGCCATAGTCATTTCTCCCGGACCCTGCACACCCAACGAAGCGGGGATTTCAGTCGAGGTGATACGCAAGCTGGGTTCGAGAATACCGATTCTGGGGGTCTGCCTGGGACACCAGTCCATAGGGTATGCCTACGGGGGAAAGGTGATACGGGCCCCCTATCTCATGCACGGCAAGGTCTCCCGGATCCGTCATGAAGGCAAAGATATATATAAGGGCATTCCCGATCCGTTTTCTGCCACCAGGTATCACAGCCTGATCATCGAAGCAGACACCTGTCCGGACTGTCTGGAAGTGACTTCCAGAACTGAAGACGGGCTGATCATGGGGGTCAGGCATAAGGATTATCCGGTTTTCGGAATACAGTATCACCCCGAATCGATTCTTACTCAGCACGGAAAGACTCACTTAAAAAATTTTCTCTCTCTTGCCGGGATGCAGACTGTGGAAAGGCCGGTCAGATGAACCATATTCTTCAAACCATTCTTGAACAGAAGAGATCTGAAGTACGTCGCCTCAGGGACTTGAAAAACTCTTTTCACGAGAGAACCGATTCAAAGCGCTCTTTCATCCAGCCGCTGGACAAGAGACCGGCTCTTGCAATCATTTCAGAAGTCAAAAAAGCCTCTCCTTCAAAAGGAGTGATCTGTGCGGATTTCGATCCGGTCAGGATCGCCGGGGAATACCAGCAGGGCGGAGCCAGTGCCATATCTGTGCTTACGGATGAAAAATTCTTTCAGGGAAGCATCGAATACCTGGTCCGGGTGAGGGAAAAAGTGTCTCTTCCTGTACTGCGCAAGGATTTCATCATTGATGAACTTCAAATTCTGCAGACTGCCTCAATCAATGCCGATGCCATGCTTCTCATTGCGGCGGCACTGGAAAACGGGCAGATGAAGGATCTATATCAGGCGGCGCTGGAACTGGACCTCGATCCTCTGGTCGAAATCCATAACGGCCATGAACTTGACAGGGTGATGAAACTGGAACCGAAGCTGCTGGGTATAAACAACCGCGATCTCACTACTTTCAAAACGGATATCGCCGTGTCTCTTGAGCTGGTGAAGCATATTCCTCCGGAAGTCACCGTCGTTTCGGAGAGCGGTATCGAAAATGTCGATCAGTCAAGGCAACTTGCGGATGCGGGAATCAGAGCACTTCTGGTCGGGGAGTCGCTTATGCGCTCCCCTGATGTCAAAAAGCTTATTGGTGAACTGAGTCTCGGGGAAATGGAGTAGGAAATGCCGATACGGATCAAGATCTGCGGAATCACCCGTTATGAGGATGCCCGCGTCGCGGCGAATCTTGGTGTGGATGCTCTGGGTTTCATTTTCTATCCCAAAAGCCCACGGTATATCAGTCCTGAAAATGCTTCCGATATCATACGGAAACTTCCCCCCTTCGTCACCAAGGTGGGAGTCTTTGTCAATGAGGAGTCTGGTCACGTCATGGAAGTGGCCGGGAACGCGGGACTGGACACGGTGCAGCTTCACGGAGACGAATCGCCTGAATACTGCGCTCAGCTGCGAATGCCTGTCGTTAAATCCTTTTCAGTAGCACCTAATTCCGATCTTTCCCTGTTGTCTGCCTATGATGTAAGCGGGTTTCTTCTTGACACGTGGAGTTCGGAAAAACGGGGAGGAACCGGCACGACTTTCGACTGGTCGGTAGCAGTGAAGGCCTGCAATTTATACAAGTCTGTCATTCTGGCCGGAGGCCTGGGGCCTTCCAATGTTCTGGAGGCAATCGAAAATGTCCGTCCCTTCGCAGTGGATGTAAACAGCGGGGTGGAGATCAGTCCCGGGGTGAAGAATCCCTACAAGATGAGAGAAGTGATCTCGATTGTGAAAAACTGGAAGGAACGGTGAAAACGGGTTTCGTTCTCCGCTTGCGCTCATACCG
>JBKHHW010000103.1:0-10627 GCA_046538945.1 Chitinispirillaceae bacterium
GAGTCCCGACGTCGCAGACTTGTCGGGATCTTCCGGAGTCGAAGTATAATCCTTTGAATTTATTTTCCGATCTTAATCTAAGCAATGACAAATTTTGCCCTAACCTCATATTGTCTCTGTTGGCTGGTCGCATGAACAGTTCCTCCGCCTTTTGTTATGAACACCAGGCAATAGTTTCGCTTGAATGCCGAAATAATATTGGATATTTTAGATATATCATTTTTTTTGCTTAGGCATAGTTTTCGTGTTTGGAGTCGTTTCGAAGGGATACGAAGAATGGAAAACTCGATTTTGATTAAGGATTTGAAGAAACTCAGTATTGCTGAAAGAATAGAGTTGGTTGAAGATCTATGGGATACAATAGCAGAGAATCCTGAGATGGTGGAGACCACAGAAGAACAGAAACAGCTTCTGGATAAACGACTGCAGGCTCATGCCCGAAAACCCGAGGAGGGATCTCCCTGGGAGGAGGTCAAACAAAGGATAAGGGCCAAAAGGTGAGTTTTCTTCTCTCTATCCGCCCTGAAGCAGAAAACGATCTACATGAAACATACGATTGGTACGAAAAAAAACGGCGGGGGCTTGGTGATGAGTTTTTGCTGAGAATCGAAGCTGCTTTGGAGTCAGTAACAGCGAATCCACGATCCTGTGCTGTTGTTTACAAGAATATCCGCAGAAAGCTGATCAGGAGATTTCCCTATGGTATCTTTTTTATAATTGATGAAAGTACAATCCGCATTCTGGCAGTAATTCACGTAAAAAGAAACCCTGAAAATTGGAAAAGCAGATCTGATCAGTGACACCCATTCTCCCGTTCACCTCTTCTCCGTTTCCGCAATTTCAAACAAAAAGAGCCTCTCCATGCTGTTATATCTCATGGAGCTGTGGAAGATGCTGAAATTCCTGAGGTCGTCTGAGATCGAGTGGATATAGCCGTCGCTGTTGACAAAAACTGTGACCGGAATGGAATTCATTATACTGTTATATATGTACACAGTTTTCCCCTCATTATAGTTTGTGTACGGCTGGAGGCTGAACCTGATTTGCTCTTCGTCAATTCTGGCCAGTTCGGTTTTCGTATTGAACTGCTGTACCCGTTTGGCGGTAGTCACCTGTGAGGTGAAGAGAGCCAGATTCGTGAGGGGGTCGGGCACACTGTCGAGGGCTTCTACTTCTTCAAAGCCATGCATGCTCAGAAAGCTCTGAATGTCCTCCTCGGACAGCCCCTTGATCACGTTGATTCCACGGCCGTGGGGGTGAGCCAGAGATGAGAGCAGAACCAGCCAGATCAGTGCAAGCTTAATCAAATATGCTTCCTTTTTGTACATCATGAATCACTTCCAGAAAAATCCGGTACTGCTCTTCCATTGCGTTCCATTCCAACCCGTTGAGGCTCGTAGCTTTCTTTTCGACTGAACCGGGCGGACTCTGTAAACAGCTTCTTTTGCAACATCTGTTCCGAATCGGCTTGTCAGAGAACGGATGAAAAGGCCGGCATTGGAATCATTTCGAACCTTGACCGATTCCTTTGAGAATGAATTCCAGAAACTCCTCTGTGTTTATATTGTTTCCTTCCACTGCGGTATTGAACAGCATACCGATCAGGCTTGCCAGAATTATATCCGCCGTATCATCCGAGACCGGGAGGGATATGAGCTGCTCGAGACCCTGCCTGATTGTAGAACTCCACTCGTGATACAGTGACCGGAATTTCTTTTTCAGTTCAGCATTCCCGGTTGCCCCTTCCATTATCAGATGAATGAGGATACTGTTTTTATTCTGGTCTACGATTTCGGACAGGAGGCGTTTTATTGCGGTATCCCGCTTCTCTCCCTGTTTGGTGTCTTTTGTGAGTTCGAGAAAACGGCGGGAGAATTCAAGAGACTGTTCTTCGGCCAGTTCGAACAGCAGGTCAGCCTTGCTGCGGTAGTAGTAGTGCAGCGTTCCCTTGGCAACACCTGCAGAATCGGCTATTTCAGAAAGGCTGGCTGAAGCAACACCTTTGCTCTGAATAAGCTCCCTTGCAGCCTGGATGATTTTTTCCTTGTTAGAGAGTGGTATTTTTTCTGAACTGCTTTCTTTTCCCATTTCTTCTCCGAACATCTACCTTATCCAGCTGAAAGTCCCCTCGAGGAACACCCTGGAATCAGGAAAATACATTCCGACTCTGTTTTCAGTCTCGTTGCAGATTTCATCCATTCCTTTCGGCTTGAGAATGGAGTAATAACCCTGGGTTCCAAAACTGATCTGGGCCGCATCAGCGGCTCTCCATGTTACCTGGGCTTTGCCGATAAGGTCACCGTACCGTTTCCCCTGGGCATCATCGTAACTGAAAGGGTACACGTAAACACCCTCAAGAGACGGTTTGACATTGCCGTCCAGAAATGACCACTCGGCCTTCACTGCTCCGCCGACCAGAAGCCCTTCGGTAGCATAGGCGAGGCGGTTTGTAAGCAGACGGTAATAGTAGTCTTCCATTGCTTGTCGGTTTGCCAGATCTGAAGCGGACGGTTGTCCATCGGGGTAGCTTGCGCTGAAATCATCATCGTAATCGAAAATATACCTTCCGATCTGCTGGAGATTCACATAGTGCTGGTCGAAAGAGCCGTAGGAAAAATCGAATCCCGCAGTCCAGTCAAGCTGGTGCCCCAGTGAGGCGTACTTGTTCTCTCCATCCTTTTGATCGGTCAAGGAAAGGCATGCTTCACCCCAGAAGCCGTACCGGTCGACAACCGCCTTGGCATCCATACCTATTCTGTGAATGCGTCTGCGGGTGAGAGTGATCTCTTTCAGTCCGTAAGCCTGGGACGGGAGAACCGAAAGTTGCTCCGGAGGAAGAAGCGGGTCGACGGAGGTGTTTTCATCAATCAATGCATACGGCGTAACTTCGATTTCAGGTGTATAATACTGATCCAGATCATATACATAACTCGCCGCCAGGTCAAAGAAGCTGCCCATGTAACGCAGTCGTCCTCCGGCCAGAAACGACGAGGGAGTGAAAGTGGGATCGCTCACCGTCACCCGCTTTTCTCCGGCAATCTGTTTTGATTCCGTCACCAGACCCGATTGACTCAAGCTGATTGATTCAATGTACGACCTGCTGAAAAGAGCGGGTGAGATCTTTTTTTCGGGCTGTACGGGAAATCGGTCCGGCTGGTCGTAGGGAGCGTATACTCCCACAAACGAGAGCCGGTCGGTAGGGTAGAGTTTCAGGGAGGCTGAAAACAGGGACATTTTTTCCGCATCCGGTCCCGTCGTGTAGTCGCGCGGGTTGAGAAGGTCGGTGGGGTTGAGCTTGTCGGCGCTGCCCCAGGAGTAATACTGGAAACCCAGTGAAGTCTGGAACATGTCTCCTTCAAGAGAAAGAGTGTTTTCCAGAGGACTGAACAAAACGGTTTCATCTTCTGTTTTGGGATACAGCTGACTGGTAACTCTCAGCCCCGCGTACAGAGTGACGGTTGAATTTTCCGCCAGGAGCGAAAAATCGTTTTCCAGGCGGGGGGATTTGATATTTCCGCTGTACTCATCATGGCTTCTGACTGCGGGTACGGAAAAAACGGCTCGGTGGTCGCCCGAGAATTCCACGCCACTGTCGGATGCGGCAGCGGAGAAGGTGAGCAGGAACGGGAGAAGGAATAATCGTAATCGCATTTTATGGCTCCTTTGAAGATCGATTTTTCCGGGAAGGGTTCGTCGAAAACGGCATCTCATACTCATCTCGATTCAAGGTTACGGATTGAGAACACTTTGTCATCCACGCCCTTGTTCACTTTAAGATCTTCCAGAGTCAGCATGGTCCTGGTGCCTTTCTGCACGCTGGTCATGAGTACTTTCGTGGGTATAATGCAGCCGTCAATGGTTTCGGCTTCAAGCACCTCCATAGTTTTTTCATGCTGACCCTTTTTTCTGTCGTAAAGCTTCATTTTGTAAACGAAATTATCTTTCTTGCTGACCCAGGCTTCCGCTTTCGAATAGGGCGTATCGGTCGCCCTGGAGGTCATCTGGATAATCTGGCACTCCTTGTCCTCTAGTTTTTCCTCTCTGAGAAACTTGTAGGTGAAGTCCTCGAATTCCCGATCCTCCATATCATAATAGTAAAAGTCGCTTCCCACGAATCTGCCGCCTTTGCCTGACGAGGCGATGAGGCGCGCTTTTCTCAAGGCGGGCAGATAGATCCGCTGTTCGCTTCCGCCGTCCTTCTTGGGTATGCTCAGTAGCTTTGTGCCCTTCACATCCGCGGGTGATTCGAATTCGATGAAGGAAAAGGTGCCCGTCTTATCTTTTTTGCCGTACATCAGAAGACTTCTGGTTTTCTCCGAGCCGTTCTTTTTGGTGAGAAGCATGGTGGCTTTGGAGCTTGAGTTCCGGGGGCTTTTCAGATCAAAATATTTGCGGGCGATTTCAGTTCCCCTGTCACCTGCAAAAAGGAGCCCTGCTCCCATGATCACTGTAAGAACGGTTCCTCTAAAGGCTCTTTTCATGTCAACCTCCCTGGGTTATGGTTTCTGTCGATTGTTCTTTGCTGTCTTTTGAAATGTTCACTGAACGGTTCTTCAGAAGAAAGGCCGGTCTGAACCGGTTGAAAATCACCGGAAGAATTGTCAGGGACGACAGGGAAGAGGTGGCCATGGTGAGAAAGATCATCCCTCCCAGATTGTTGAGCGGTTTGAAATTCGAAAACAGGATCACCGCGAATCCCAGCGCAACTGAAACCGCATTGAAAATGATGGCTCTTCCGCAGGTCAGTGTGGTGCGGGTGGAAACACCGTCCCAATCCCCTTTGCTTTTGTTGAGTTCTCTTGCAAAAGCGCTCATGTAGTGTATCATGTAGTCAATACCGATACCGATCGCCACTGAGGACACCATGGCGGTGGCTATGTCGAGTCTGATTCCCAGAAGCCCCATTACTCCGAAATTGATAAGAAGGGGGAGTGCAAGACAGATCATACCGCAGAGCCCCGCCACCGCGGATCTGAAAAAGAGAGCTATGAGCAGAAATACCACCACCATCGAGAACAGTATGCTTTTGATCTGACTGTCGATAATGAGCTGGTTCACCTCTATCTCCGCGTCGGCGGTTCCGGCGATTTCAAAGCTGTAGCCCTCGGGTATGCACTTTACAAGCCATTCTCTGGCACTTTGCCTTATGGAATTGAGCGAATCCACATCATTTGTGTTCATCTGCAGCAGCACTCTTGCGACCCTCGGTTCTATTCCGTCATCCGCAAACTGGTCCACATCGCCGGAAAAAAGCATTAGGTACTGTGATATGAGCTGTTTCAGTTCGTCCTGATCTGACAGGCCGTATTTTTCGGGATCGGAGGGGATTTCCGAATAACTGATACTCGAATCGGCTATTATTTCCTCGGCGTGCATCACTGCATTGATTCTTTTGATCAGGTCTGTAAGGGAACCAACTTTCTTCACGTTGGGATGCAGGCTTTTCATGTGAGAGGAGAACTCCTCGATCCGGGTCAGGATTTTGGGGTGGGCAAGATCTCCGCTCTCTTCACCTCTGATCACGATACTCAGGGTTGATGTGCCGTTTGTGTTGCGCTGGAGCCACCTGTTCGCCTGCCAGACGCTGCTCTTTTCCTTGAAGAAATTGACTATGGCGTTGCCGTTGCGGATTTGGGTCATGCCGATCACCGAGGTTATCGTGATGAGGACTGCTGCAGTGAGAACCGCTCCGGGGTGGCGTGATATTCCTTCAATTCTGGAAAGCAGTATCTCAGCCAGAACGTTTTTGCTTTCCGGAGCAGGTTTTCCTTTCCTGCTGTGGATAAAATGCAGAATCGAGGGGATGAGTGCCACCGCGATCACAAAAGCCGCTCCAACTCCCGCGCAGGTGAAAATACCGAAATCCCTCACTGGTATGATTCCCGAAGTGGCAAGGGAGCCAAAACCGGTCATCGTGGTGAGAGCTGCGAGCATGACCGCTTTTCCCACTCCGCTAATGGTGGACTCAAGAACCTGTTCGTGTTCGATCCGGCTCAGTTCCCTGCCTTGTGCGGTTCTGGAAGCCACTTCCTCATAATAGTGAGCCATTATATGGATACCGTATGCGCTGCCGACCGCAACCAGAAGAACCGGGATGACGGTGGCTATCATGGTCATCTCCACTCCCAGAAGAGACATGAGCCCAAGAGACCAGATCGTGGAAATGATCACGGTGATCATGGGAAGAATGACTCCTCCGGGGCGGCGGAATGAAAACCAAAGTGACACGAGCACCACCAGAATCACAAACGGAATGAGGCGCGAGAGGTCCTTGTTCATGTTTTCTCCGACCAGGACGAAAACCGCGGGAGACCCGGCAATCTTCACATCGAAGTGCTCTCTGAACTGTTGTGTGATTCTGACTACCTCGTGGTAGATGATCTCATCTCTTCTGATGGAGTTGTTTCTGAGTCTGACAAGGGTGAGTGAGGTTCTGAAGTCGTCTGTGTAGAGCGTCCCCTTGTAGATGTCCCAGTCTTCCAGTCTGCGCCTGACCTCAAGCTCTTCCGATTCGCTTTCCGGAATGGTTTCCACGATAGGGTAGGTTTGGACCATTCCTTCCATGCCTTCCACATAATCGGTGTTGGTGAGGGACATGATATCCTCTACGCTGTCGATGGCGAGCAGGGCCTGGTTCATCTCCTGCAGGGCCTGGATGTTTTCCTTTTCATAGACAAGTCCCTGTTTTGTGGTGGCGGCTATGATGATACCGTCGTTTCTGCCGAACTGTTCATGAAGGTTGTCAAATGCTTTCCGGTGGGGGTTGTTTTCGGGCAGAAAGATGATCACGTCGTTGTTGATGACCAGTCTGGGCAGGTGGAAGGCGAAGAAGAGGGTGATGAGGAGAATGATGAGCAGGGAAAGCTTGGGGTACTTGAAAGCTCTGAGCAGTTTCACTGTGACCTCCGGTTGGTTTTTTTTCGGTCGGCCGGTCGGCCGAAAAATAAAATTAATGCCGAAGGCGGGTCTGAGTCAAGTTGTTTTATTATCAGGGCAGGGGGGGGAGCATTCCGCCGTGGCACTTGCCTTGCTTTATTAACTCTGGAAAAACTTCTCCAACACAGTTTCAATCCGCATACAGGGACCAGGATTCGTATGAATATTACACCTTCAAAGGTATGGCCGGGCAGGGCGTATCCTCTGGGAGCCACGTGGGACGGAGCGGGGGTCAATTTCGCTCTTTTTTCGGAAAACGCAACCGGGGTGGAGTTGTGTCTGTTTGAAGACAATGACGGAAACAAAGAGGTCGCCCGGGTAAAGGTGACCGAGCACACCGATCAGGTGTGGCATGTGTATCTTCCCGAGGCCAGGCCGGGGCTTCGCTACGGCTACCGTGTATACGGGCCCTATGCCCCGCAGGAGGGACATCGTTTCAACCCTTCAAAACTGCTTCTGGATCCGTATGCCAGGGCTATAGACGGAACCATCAGGTGGAGTGATGCCCTGTTCGGCTACAAAACGGGAAATCCCCAGGCGGATCTGGTAAAGGATTCAAAAGACAGTGCCTCCTGTATTCCCAAGTGCGTGGTGGTGGATCCCGCGTTCAGCTGGATGGACGATTCCAAACCTGATATCCCCTGGCATAAAACGGCCATCTACGAGCTGCATCTGAAGGGTTTCACCGCGCTTCATCCGGATATTCCTCCCGAAATGCGTTCCACTTACTCGGGGCTCACTCATCCTTCCGTCATAGATTATTTCCATTCTCTGGGGATCACTGCGATTGAGCTCATGCCGGTTCATCAGTTCGTGGCGGAGAAGTTTCTGGTGGAGAAGGGGCTTACAAATTACTGGGGCTACAGTTCGATTGGATTTTTTGCACCCGATGTGCGGTATTCCGGAACGGGTACCCGGGGACAGCAGGTGGATGAGTTCAAGACCATGGTCAAGACTCTTCACCGGGAGGGCATCGAGGTCATTCTGGATGTGGTGTACAACCACACCGCCGAGGGGAACCATCTGGGCCCTACCTTATGTTTCAGGGGAATCGACAACGCCAGCTACTACAAGCTGTCACCTGAAAACAGGCGCTACTACACCGATTATACCGGCTGCGGCAATTCACCCAACATGCTCAACCAGCATGTGCTTCAGATGATTATGGATTCACTTCGCTACTGGGTGACCGAGATGCATGTGGACGGGTTCCGTTTCGATCTGGCTTCCACGCTGGCAAGGGAGCTTCATGATGTCAATCGGCTGGGAATTTTCTTCGACGTGATCCATCAGGATCCGGTCATTTCACAGGTGAAACTCATTGCCGAGCCCTGGGATCTGGGGCCGGGGGGCTATCAGGTGGGCAATTTCCCTCTTCTGTGGGCCGAGTGGAACGGAAAGTACCGGGATACGGTGCGCTCTTTCTGGAAGAGCGATGCGGGTCAGGTGGGGGATCTGGCCTTCAGGCTCACCGGTAGCAGTGACCTTTATGAATCAAGCGGGCGGCGTCCCTATGCCAGTATCAATTTCGTCACGGCTCACGACGGTTTCACTCTGAACGATCTGGTATCCTACAACTCCAAGCACAACGAGGCCAACAAGGAGGGTAACCGCGACGGTACCGACAGCAACCTGAGCTGGAATTGCGGAGTGGAGGGGCCCACCAACGATTCATCCATCAGAAAACTCAGGGAGCGTCAGAGGAGGAATTTTCTCTCCACTCTCATATTGTCCCAGGGGGTTCCCATGATCACCATGGGTGATGAGTTCGGACGAACCCAGCACGGCAACAACAACCCCTACTGTCAGGACAACGAGATTACCTGGGTGAACTGGGACATCCCTCAGGATGGTCGTGAGCTGCTGGAGTTCACCCGTTTTCTTCTGAAGTTTTTCCACGCCCATCCCATTCTTCAGAGGAGGAAGTTTTTCGACGGCAGGGACATGCAGCTTTCCGGCTACAAGGATGTCACCTGGTTTCATCCCGACGGTCGGGAAATGAGGAGGGAGGACTGGCTTGATTCACAACTGCGTTCTCTGGGTTTGAGGCTTGCGGGAGACGCCATTGACGAGGTGGATCAGTACGGCGAGCAGCTTCTGGACGACACTCTTCTCATTCTGCTGAACGGGCATTTCAGTCCGGTTTCATTTGCTCTGCCTACCTGCAACGTTACCGGAAAGTGGGAACGGGTCTTCGATACCGTTCAGCCTTATGTGGATATGGAGCAGACGGAGTATGACTGCGGCAAGCGCTACAGGATGGAATCCCGTTGCGTGGCACTTTTCCGGATTCCCAGGGTGGAGCCTCAGGAGGAGAAGGTGCTGGGGTCAAGTCTGGTCTCGCCCATGTCCCGGGAGCACAAGACAGTCGAGAAGAGGGCTGATATAAAAAGAAGTTCAGAGACGCGGAGCACTTCTGCCCATTCCGGGTTTCTGCAGAAACTCTGCGATTCGATCCGTTTCGGGTTCGGATAGCAGAGGCGAAAACTTTAGATTCGGAGTGTTTCTGTGCGGGTACACAACACAGCCATAGCGGAGATCTTCAACGACCTTGCGGATCTGCTCGAGATTAAGGGGGAAAATCCTTTCAGGATAAGGGCTTACCGCAACGCCGCACGAACCGTTTCCGCGCTTCCCCAAGACATAGGAGAGCTTCTGGAGCAGGGTGAGGACCTGTCCACTCTCCCCGGTATCGGAAAGGATCTGGCTGGGAAAATCGAGGAGATCGCCACCACGGGTCACCTTGCGGTTCTGGATAAGCTCGAGGAGACGCTTTCTCCCGAACTCATAGAGCTCATGCGTATTGCCGGGCTGGGGGGAAAGCGGGTGATGGCGCTTTATGCCAAGCTGGGTGTGCATACGCTGGAGGGGCTTGAAAGGGCCGCTAAAGAGCACAGGATCTGCAAGCTGCCCGGGTTTGGGGAGAAGATCGAGCAGTCCATACTGGATGGAATACAGAAGAGGCGGGAGCAGGGAGGGCGTTTCGGTGTTCTTGAGGCCGAGGAGACAGCCTCGCTTCTGACCAGCTATCTTGAGAGCAGCGGTCTTTTCGAGCAGGTGATAGTGGCGGGGAGTTTCCGGCGCAGGAAGGATACCGTAAGGGATCTGGATATCCTGGCAACGGGAGCGGATCCTGCCAGGGCAGCAAACCTTTTCACCTCCTATCCCGAAGTGGCGAGGGTGGTTTCTTCGGGAGGGACCCGTTCCACCGTGATACTGGTGAATCGCATGCAGGTGGATTTGAGGGTAGTCCCGGCGGAGAGTTACGGAGCGGCTCTTCACTATTTCACCGGTTCGCAGCTGCATAACATTGCAGTGAGAAAAAGGGGGGTTAAAAAGGGGCTGAAGATAAACGAGTATGGAGTGTACAGGGGGGATGAGCGCATCGGCGGCAAAGAGGAGAGTGATGTGTTCGGGGCGGTGGGGCTTCCGTTTATTCCTCCGGAGCTTAGGGAGGATGCCGGGGAGATCGAGGCAGCCCAAAAAGGGGAGCTGCCGGATCTGGTCGAGGAAAAGGATATCAGAGGGGATCTTCATGCTCACACGAACTACACCGACGGCAAGATGCCGCTGGAGGAGATGGTGGCGGCTGCCAAAGCGATGGGGTACGAGTATCTGGCCATAACCGATCATTCCCAGCGTCTGGCCATGACCGGGGGGCTTGACGAGATTATGCTCAGGGAGCAGATAA
>JBKHHW010000280.1:0-2548 GCA_046538945.1 Chitinispirillaceae bacterium
GGATATACTCCCGAGGAGCATTATGAAGATCCGTCTCTAAGTGAAAAAATAGTCCATCCTGATGATAAACATCTCTTGACGATCCTGTCAACAGGTGATATAAAAAAACCCTTTGAGCTCAGGTGGATCAGAAAAGACGGCTCCGTTTTATGGACTGAGCAGCATTTGACACCCATAATGGATGAAAACGGTGAGCTTGTAGCCATCGAAGGCGTTGCCCGGGATGTTACAGAGCGGAAAAAGGCTGAAATAGCACTCCGGGAGCATTCTGAAGCGCTTGCCGAGAGAGTGAAAGAACTGAGGTGTTTGTATCACATCTCTTCTCTGGCACAAAACCCGGAAATTTCCGTTTCAGAACTGCTGCAGTCCGTGGTAGATGCAATACCACCTGCCATGCTCTATCCGGATCTGGCTTGTGCCAGAATTTCTTATAATGATAAATTTTTCATGTCTGGTGACTACAGGCATTCTCCCTGGGGAGTATCGGTTAAAATCGGTAAAGCCGGAAAACCTCTGGGGGTTCTGGACGTGGGCTATCACAAAGAACCTCCGGCTCACGATTTCAGCCCGTTTCTGAACGAAGAAATGGAGATGCTCCAGTCTGTTGCCAAGCTTCTGGAGCAGGTGATTCAAAGGATGCATGCGCAGCATGAGCTGACGGTTCTCAACCGGGAGCTGGAAGAAACTACTACCCGGGCGAATATCATGGCAGCCAGAGCCGAGGTGGCGAGTGCGGCTAAAAGTGAATTCCTGGCCAATATGAGTCATGAGATACGGACTCCCATGAACGGGATTCTGGGCATGGCCGGCCTGCTGTCCGGTACTGAATTGACCTCTGAGCAGAAGCACTATGTGGAGACCATACAGAACTGTGGACAACTTCTGCTGTCTATTATCAATGATATTCTTGATCTGTCCAAAGTCGAAGCCGGGAAATTAAAGCTGGAGAACATTGAATTCAGCCTGCGAAAAGTAATGGATGAACTATATTCCGTTTTTTTGGCAAAAGCTTTGGAAAAACAGCTGATGCTCAAATGTATAATCAATCCTCAGGTGCCGATCAATCTGCTTGGGGATCCTCTGAGACTGAAGCAGGTTCTGACCAACCTGATAGGAAATGCACTTAAGTTCACAAAAGAAGGGCTTGTCAGTGTAATAGTCAAATTGGTTGAGAAGAAAGGCGAAATTGTCACGGTGAAATTCGAAGTGGAGGATTCCGGTATAGGAATTCCGAAACAAAAAATGAAATACCTTTTTGGAAAATTTTCCCAGATAGATACTTCCACAACCCGCAAGTACGGTGGGACCGGCCTGGGTCTTGCCATTTCAAAGCAGCTCAGTGAGATGATGGGCGGTCAGATCGGTGTCACCAGTCAGGAGGGCAAGGGCTCCGTGTTCTGGTTCACCGCCCGATTCGCCGTTTCTGAAACCAGACGTGTCGAATCAGAGCAAATGATTTCCAATCGATCGGACAACACGCCATCCGAACAGAAACTGTACAGTTTGGGAGATGGTCGGTTCAGAATTCTTATCGCGGATGATAATGAAGTCAACAGGGAAGTGGAAGCGGCTCTTTTGAAGAAGATGGGTATTTCCACGGATACAGCCAGTGACGGTGCTGAAGCGGTGCAGAAACTTGTTGGCAATGATTATGATCTGGTATTGATGGATATACAGATGCCTAATCTTAACGGCTACGAAGCGACGAAAGTGATACGGGACAGGAATTCTGGTGTACGCAACAACAAATTACCCATAGTCGCCATGACTGCCGGTGCTGCGGACAGTGAAAGAGATGAATGCCTCAAGGCTGGAATGGATGACTATGTCACAAAACCGGTCAATCCGGAAGTATTGAATAAAATCATGCGGAAGTGGTTGATTTCAGAAGGGAAGGATGGCTGTTTGGAGACTAAAACTTTGAATCGTTCGGAAATTTTCAACAGAAAAGAGCTGATGAAGCGTCTGCTTGATGATGACAAGCTCAAAAAATCACTCATAGGGGTATATCTGGACAGCGTTCCTGAACAGATAAAGAGACTTAAACTGTCTTTTCAGAATCAGGATTTTTCCGGTGCCAAACGCGAAGCACATTCGATCAAAGGCGCTTCTCTGAATATCGCTGCCGGGGTGATGGCCGGAGTTGCAGAGGGAATCGAGAAAAAAGTACAAAGGGGGGAAAAGGGCAGTTTCGAACCGGATGTTCAGAATTTGGAAATGCAGTATGGCATTCTTAAAGAACTGCTCCAAAGAGAACTATAAACTGGAGATTGAGCGATTTGCGGTAACCCTGCACAGTATCGGTGATGGTGTCATACCCACATAGAAGGTAACGTAGCTATTATTAATTCGTAGCGGAGGAGCTGACTGGGGTGGACCCGGGAGCAGGCCTACGGAGTTCCCCTCACCACGGAGGCAAATCATACCATGCTGATAGCCAGTGACGGTACGGAAAGGATTAAAGCCGTCAGTGGAGTATCCATCAAAAATGATCAGGGCGAGTTGCTCGGAGTGGTGCTGATTATATGTCCGGATCACGGCAGTAGCC
>JBKHHW010000025.1:0-31234 GCA_046538945.1 Chitinispirillaceae bacterium
ACATCGACTCCCGCTTCGCCCAAATCTCTGTCACCGACATAAAGGTCGAATCCGTCGTAGACTAATCCACCAAAACCGTCAACCACACCTTCAATCTTCGACCCGACACTCTTTTCGGCAGGGTTAAAGGGAATGACTCCGGTGGAGTAATCTGTACTGCTCATTGAGCAGACATAAGCCTTTTGGAGAGAAACAAAGGCTACGTTTGTAATGTTTCCACCGAAATCACCTTCTTCGGCCACCACACCGAGATTCTCGTTCTGCTCGAGATCGATCATTTCAACGCCGCCGTCTGTTGCATCGGACCAGGATCCAGTCGAGGACACCAGAAGCCTGTTGTGGAAAATGTCCATGGATGCGGGGTTTTTCTTTTCCAGCGCGATGCTGCCTGTGATCCGGTCGCTTTCCGTATCGATGACCACGATCAGGCTGGTATCAGCCGGTTCGAACGATGATCCATATGTGGTCTGAACTGTTTTCATGCGCTGACAAGCAACATAGAGTCTGTTTTCGTAAACTGCCAGTGAACTCATGAAAGGGTGCTGCTCGGAGCTGTCGGAGCCGGCGTACGTATTGAAATCCGAAAGGTCAATAGTAGTTACCTCTTCGCCGGTTTCCGGGTTGAAAACGATCAGATCCTTTGTCTGGTAGGAGCTGATGTAGGCCTTTGTCTCATTTACCAGAGCTATATCCTGAATGTTGAGACCGCTGCCCAGGTTCTCCTGGTAATCGGTGAGAAGCGCGTCGGAATCAAACTTGATGACATTGTCCTTTCCAAACCGCTCGAGTAGGTAGATGCTGCTGTTTAGGGTCTTTACCGCAATGTCCGTATGCAGTGAAGGCAGCAGGTTGGTGCTTGATGAGTAGTCTTCAGCTGAAATGATATCCAGGTTTGCTGAGGCATAATCGGAAGAGACCGATGCGGCGGCAATGCTGCGATTGGCGGGGGTAATGACAATGTCGGCGATTTCTTCGGATGCCGGCAGGGCAACACGTTTCTGGATATAACCTTTGCGGCTGATTATCAGAGAATCTTCCGTTTCATCTTTCCTCATTGCTGTCCTGGCCAGGTTCCTGCTGCTCAGGATTCTCTTTTTTCCGGAAAACCGGTTGACCCGTATCATTCTGAAATCGCGGGCCACATAGGCTTTGTTTGCGGATCTTTTCCCGGCACCGTTTCCTTTCACTCCCATCTCCCTTCCTCTGAGATCGAAAAGGTCTCCCTTGAACATAGCCGGATTGGCAATGATATTTCCTTTTCCCCGGAATATCACCCCCGTCAGGGCGAAAGAAAAGTTTCCAACTGAATCGGTAAGTGTCGATTCACCACTGCTTAGCAGTTTAACCGAGGCATTCTTTACGGAATTGCCATCTGTATCTACTATTTTCCCGTTTATATCCGCAAGAGAAGCAGACGCGAGAGCAGTTACCATAAATACAACGACAAAAATTCTGTTTTTCATGAAACCTCCGTTCAAAGGGTATATTGTAAAGAAATAAAATGAGTTCGCCGGGGTTTGGGATTGTCCAGAAAATCGAAACTGGCACTGTTCATATAATTGTCAATTTTGTACTGCAATCTGAACTCGCTCAGGAATTTTACCCCTGCCCAAGCACCCAGTTGCGTCTGGGCATCCTTCTGTGTCAAATTGTCGGTGCTGGTGTAGCATGAACTTTCATACCTGACGTCGTGACCTGCTGTAAACACTCCTTTTTCCAGCTCCAGTTTGATGCAGAAGGTGTACCGCGGAATGAAAGGTTCTGTTTTGCCCACCCATCCCGGCTCCTCAGCACTCAGAACAGTGCTGTTCAGATATGTGGCGCTGCCCTCTATCAGGAGCAACGAAAGCAGTCTGGTCTTCATCTCCAGTTCTGCACCGGAAAAGTCGGTATCCGCAAAATTCATCACCTTGACAAAACTGTTCCGGGGGATGCTTTTGATCTTGTCGTACACACGCCCCCTGAAAAGAGAAAAAGAGAGAGATGTGCCGTTTCTGTTCGCCAAAACTCCCGCATCTGCCTCGTGACGGGTTTCCTCCGCGAGCTCCGGATTGGAAACAAAACCGTTTCCCCAGCCGAAACGCTCGTAGAAAGTCGGGCTTCGCCTGGAGGAAGATGCCGAAAGGTACAGTTTGAGTGATTTTGTGAGAGGATACTCCACACTCGCTTCGGCACTGGGGTAGTGGAGAACAAAACGCCTGCCCCGGGGCGACCAGTACCCCAGACCTGCACTGGAGGAATCCTGTTCATATTTGTATAAGAAGCGCGTTTTCAGAAGAGCATCCCTGTATTCCAGAACTGTTCCCAATCCCGCTCTGGCTTCTCTTCTGTCCATCGTCGGTCTGTCCGCAAGAGCGGTATTTTGCTGCGTGTGCTTCTCGTACCTTCCCGCGGTGAATAACTCCAGTGCCGATTCGTCGTAGAGCTGATAGGAGAGGGTCAGTGACATTTCTCCTCTTTTCTGTTCGGATTCCAGCTCCCGGGACTTGCCTCCCAGATCGTAGTGCCCCTCCGGATCCGAGAACAGGGATCTTCTGTACTGGCCGCTCAGCTCCGTGTTGAGGAATGTTTTTTGGGTAATCGCGCGTTCGAATCCTGTAGTGGAGGTGAACACCCGGTTGTGAATCGACCCGCTCTGGTTATCCTTGTAGTAATAGACAAACAGCCCCTCGTCGGTGCTGCTGACCGATATCCTTTGAGAAATCTGCTGGTTTTCATCAATATCCCAGGACAGGTTATAGCTTGCTCCCAAAGAAGAAAATTGGTTATTCGATTTGTGCATCAGAGTGTCGTCCCAGGCCGGGTCCGGATTACGACGGGTAGGAATAGTGGTTCCGTTGTCATGTACGAAGGGGTAGTCGTTATCACTTCGCGAGTAGTCGAAGTTCAGCTGATGAGTAAACGTCCCGAGTTTTTTCCGGATGAGAGCGCCGGCTTTGAAAAGACCGAAACTGCCGGCCTCCAGATGGGCAGTGCAGATCTGGAGGCGGGAGTCGGTAATCAGTTCGATCATTGCTCCCATGCCTTCACCCATGGAGCTCAGATTTCCCCCATTTTTGACTATCCTTATTTCCTGAATCCGGTCAAGCGGGATTTTCCCCAGGTCAACAGCTCCTCCAGAGGGACTGTTGAGCAGTACGCCGTCGAGGTAAACCCGTAAACCCTTGCCCGAAGCTCCCCGAATGGAAGCTTCAGCGTACTGCCCGTAGCCGCCCGTGCTTTTAATGCTTATGCCGGATACAGATTCCAGAACCGAGGGCAGGTCGGGATACCGTCCCTGAAAATCGGAAGCTTTCAGGATACGCTGGGAGGGGGTGATCTGTGCCGGTATTCTGTGGCTTACCACTACAGTAGCAAATTCGGGAATCTCCGCTGCTTCCAGATCAGCATAAACCGAATCCGCAGGTACATCAGTACCTGTCGTATCCGCATATACAGCAGATAAAAGGCACAGTAAAACGGCAATGAGGGCCGGAAAAGGCGACTGCATCGATGAAATTTCCTCCGGTCCCTAACCTCGAGGACCGAGTTGAAGTATGATTTCAGGCAGGTCTCCTGGCTCTCCCGAAGCTGTCGCGCCTTCCCATCCCGTTTTATTCACGGAAAAGTGACGTAGGTTTTCCGACAGCTTCATGACTTCAGATCAACTGAAATCAGGATTACAGTGGCGGGTCCGCTCCCGATTCACACGGGATTCCCTGACACCTGAAGAACACAAAATCGTTTTCAGGCACAAGGTGAGGCAAGAAAAAACGTTTACCGTTTACCGTTTACCGTGACCGTTTGTTCGGGCCTGCCCGCTTACCCGGAGTTTGTCGAAAAGTGAGCTCTGCTTTATGGACTCGCATCTCCGCACCTATGCCTGGCGGAGTTTTTCAGTCGATGCATAATTCTTCAATTTCCTGCTCTTCATCATAATGCTTGTACTGAAGGCCATCCAGCTCACATATTTAATGTTCTGCTTTGTGTATTCCA
Organism: Chitinispirillaceae bacterium; assembly: GCA_046538945.1. Taxonomy (GTDB): domain Bacteria; phylum Fibrobacterota; class Chitinivibrionia; order Chitinivibrionales; family Chitinispirillaceae; genus JAEZKC01. The sequence continues at coordinate 3,976 of JBKHHW010000025.1, forward strand.
GCGAATCGGGGGGAGAGATCAGAAAAGTTTCAGTACTAATCGCGCTATTAATATCGGTCGCAACAGCCGGTGATACTGCTTTTATCACCCCGGCGGATTCCCTTGTCAGGTACACCGGAAGGTTTGACACGAGAAAGCCTGACGCCCCCCGTTTCGACTGGCCGGGGAATTCCGTGGAGCTGCGCTTCGGGGGCACATCCTGTGCTGTAAGGATCAAAGGTGATGGCGGTTATTACAACATTACAGTTGATGACAGCTCCTTTGTACTGCGTTTTGATGCTTTGGAGAGGGATTATCAGCTTGCATCCGGGCTTGAGGATACCGTTCATTATCTCAGAATCAGCAAACGGTTCGAGAACAGGGACCGTCTCTGCATTCTGAAGGGGTTTGTGATCGATTCGGGCAGAACTCTTCATCCGCTCGATCCGCCCCCTGCCCGCAGAATCGAGTTCATCGGCGGGTCCAACGCTATCGGCTTCGGGGTGGAGTCCCGGAAAATACACTGCGATGACCCGAATGCTTTTTCTAATGCCGATCTCTCCTTTGCTGCCGTTGCTGCCCGGATTCTGAATGCTCAGCACCATATTGTGGGTATTTCCGGTAAGGGGCTGGTGCGCAACTGGAGGACACCGTTTCTTACGGCTCAGCGCCCCTTCGGCAACTACTACATGAGGACGTTGAGAAATAAACCCTCCCCCCGCTGGGACTTTAGCAAGTGGATCCCTCAGGTGGTGGTGGTCAGTTTCGGAACAAACGATTTCTCCACCCCGCCTCACCCGCGCAAGAGTGTCTTTTTTGCCCACTACCGCAACTTTCTCATGGAGATAGAGGCCCGCTACCCGGGGGTGCAGATAGTGTGCGTGACCTCCTCCCGAGAGCCTCTGAAGACCTATGTAAAGGAACTGGTGAAGAAGGAAAGACGATCCGGGCGCACCAATCTTCGTTTTTTCTCCTTCGGGCGCTTTCCTTCACACAAGTGCGGCTGTGACTGGCACCCCAACCGGGAAGTGCAGCGGGAGATCGGGGAGGAGCTGGCGGAGGTGATCAACCCTCTGTTTGGAGAATAGGTAAGTTTTAATTCAAAACAGCCGGAAAATCAAACCGTTTTTTCTTCAATGAAATGACGATGCCAGTAAAAAAGAAAAAACAGGTTTCTGAATTTATTCCCGTACGCTTCCGGTGTGTGTCTCCTCTCAACAATATCGCGGACCTTATCTCTGTTCAGAAGAGAATACAGGGTTGAATTATTGAATGTCGAATCAACTACCTTATTTGTGACAACAGATTCGAACGGGAAATTGAACCCTTGCTTTCTGCGAGTAATTATTTCGCCAGGTAGTCGATCGCCAAACTGTTGTTTCAGGGTCTTCTTCTGATTGCCGATACTCATGCGGTTCTTCGGTTTTATGGAAAGTGCTGTTTCGATGACTTTGTGATCCAGATAGGGAAGGCGGGTTTCAAGGCTTGCAGCCATGCCCATTTTGTCGACTTTAAGCAGAACATCATTAGGGAGCCAGAATTTCAGATCCATGCATTGAACACTGTCCAAAGGATGTAAGTCCCGGGGTATAGAGGAGATTAGTTCATCTTCTACATCAATGAAGTTTCCTTTTAAGATTCCGGTTCGTTCAGTCTGGCTGAAGGCGGACAGAAGGGATAAGTACAGAGAACGCATATCTGGTGAAAGTGAAATGTTGCGCCGCAGGTGTAATTTCTTCCGGTAAAGATAATTAATAAAGGGTGAGCTGACGAAACGTGACGGAGAGGCGTAGTACAGACTCATGAGAAGGCTGTATTTGTTGTATCCGGCAAATACCTCATCTGCTCCATCTCCGGACAGCACAACGGTGACGAATTCCTTGGTGAGCCTGGACATCGCGTATGTGGGAATAGTCGCACAGTCAGGAATAGGTTCTTCCAGGTGACGGATTATCGTCGGCAAGGACTCATTCATGTGGTATTCACCGGTCAATGTGCGATGATTGGTCCCGAATTTTTGTGCCACTAATGCAGAAAACGGCGATTCATCGAATTTCTCATCCTCGAAGACAACTGAAAATGTGTTGATAGGGTTTTTACTTGCCTCGGCCATGATCGAAACCACAATCGAAGAATCGAGTCCTCCCGATAAAAAGGACCCAAGCGGCACATCACTCATCATTCTTATTTTGACTGCATCTTCAATCAGGTTTGTAACTTCGGATGTGACAGTTTGAGGATCGGTGTTTTGATAATTTCCGATATAGTCTTCGATACGCCAGTAGCAGTTGGTTTCAAGAATGTCGGTACTCAGAGAAATGAAGTGTCCCGGCTCCAGTTTGTGTATACCGGAAAACAGGGTCGTGTTTCCCCATGTGTAGCCGAGGGTAAGGTACTGATTCAACCCTTTTGTGTCAAGTGTGGGCGATTCTCCGATAACCGACAGTATCGCACTTATTTCCGAAGCGAAATAGAACGACTTGCCTCTTTGAGCGTAGTAAAGCGGCTTGATACCGACTCTGTCCCGGGCTAAAAAAAGGCTCTTTGTAACTTTGTCCCACAGTGCGAAGGCGAACTGACCTCTCAGGTGATTTACGACCTCGTGGCCATATTCCTCATAACCGTGGATGATGGCTTCGGTGTCGCATCGGGTCTTGAACCGATGTTCTTTTAAAAGCAGTGATTCGCGAATATGCTGGTGATTGAATATTTCGCCGTTGAAGGCAATTCTGAGGTTTCCGTCTTCATTGGACATTGGTTGCTGTCCGGATGCCAGATCGATAATGGACAAACGGCGGTGAGCCAACCCCAGATTGCCGTCCGTGTAGTACCCATAGTCATCAGGGCCTCTGTGTACCAGAGTATCAGCCATTCTTTCCAGCAGTTTTCTGCTTGCAGGCTTTCCGTCCAAATTGAGTATTCCACAGATCCCGCACATAGTCATTACCAAAAGGGTTAGCGGTTCAAAGCGATTGAATCGTAAATCTGAATGCGCTGTTTTAAAAAAATCCTGCGATCGAATTTCTTCGAGAATGAGTATGCTTTTTTTGCCATTGTCTCACGCAGTTCAGAATCGGTAAGAAGAAGCGATATTTTTTCCGCAAGCTGATCCACGTTTCCGGTCTCCACAAGAAAGCCGGTTTCATCTTTATCCACCACAAAAGAAAATGCAGGAATATCTGTCGCAATGACGGGTGTGCCGCAAGCCTGAGATTCTAAAGGAACGCGGGGCATAGCCTCGTATCGGGAGGGACAGACCGTCAATAATGATTCCTTCAGAAACTTGTACTTATCTTTTCCAACTACACGACCGTGAAGCCTGCAGATATCTGATAGTTCGTTTTCATGCAGCATTTTATTCAGTGTATGCGCATCTTTGCCGCTTCCCGCAAAGGAAAATGAGTATCCGTTTTTTCTGAGCAAGGGTGCGATGATCTTTATGGCCCCGATCAGGACGTCCAGACCTTTCTGATAAATTTCTATTCGCCCCAGAAAAGCCAGATAACGTCCTTTTTCATTATACGCAGGGGAAGAAATTTCGCTGAAATCCAGTCCGTTGGGAACCACAAAGCGGTTCGCTTTGGAATTCACGTATTTTTTCATGTACGGAGCAACTACAATGTAATGGTCGTAACAGTTCAGTGTAAGCTTTTCGATTATGGCGGGGATGATTCCGGCGAAAGAAAATTTGGAATACACGTTTTTACCGAAAATGTTTCTGATGTTGGCAATGACCGGGACTCGTTTTTTGAACAGAAAAGAAAATGTGGGTGAAAAGATCGAAACGTCATCTATTATCAGATCATATTTGGATACATTACGAAACAGGTAGATGAGTGAAAAAAGAGTGAAAGTGATCCGGCTCATCAAGTATGTATATGCTCTACCCAGATGAATGATTCTGCATGAGGATGTGTCGGTGTCTTTTGATCCCGGATATGAACCGCAAAGAATTGTGGTATGATAATCTTTCTTTGCAGCGAACTGGGCGATATACCGGGTGCCGGCCGCACCACCTCCTCCAAGCCAGGGATTGTGTATGTCATCGTATATAAGATGGAGTATTCTCATACACTGGTGTTCATAGCTTCTGGCAGAGGAGGACTGGATGGAATGACAGGAACTGAAGCTTCATTTTGTCAAAAGTTTCTGAAAATCCATCGAGTTTCTTGAGAAGTGGGATTTTTTGGTGACCATAACTGGTCCCGCACACATCGACAAGAGAAAAACCGTGCTTTTGCAGAGTTTTTTTCATGGAAGGATAGTAGAGGATGCGGTCAACGATCTGTCTGTCTATCCATTTGGGTTTGTTGAACAGGATACTCATTTGGAAGATAAACAGATAGAGTAGGTGCAGATAGTTGGGAAAACTGATCATAAGATATCCGCGGTCAGCGAGAATGTTTCTGATTTCTTCAAGCACCTTGTCAGGATCCTTAACATGTTCTATGACTTCGCACATGACCACGATGTCAAATGATTCGGCTTTGAAAGGCAACGACTCCCCTGCAGCGTTGGCCACTTTGGCATGTGGAGCATACGAATGGGCCTTGCGCACCGCTTCATAGCTCAGATCAACGCCGAAAGTGTGATCCGCTTGGAAGGCGGATATGAATTCTCCTGTTCCTGTGCCGATTTCAAAAATCCGTTTCCTGGTGAAATCGGGAAAGTTTCTTTGGGCGAGAAGTAATGCCCCCTCATACCAGGGCTTGCGTAACTGTTTACTTTTCTGGCTGTAGTAATTGTTGTACCACGATTTCGAGGAGTCCATATTGTCTGAATGTCCCATCAAGGAGCGGGAAAAGTAATGCCTTGCACCTGGGATGCAGGCAGTGATGCAAATGACGGATACTAAAATAGCATCCAAATGCAGAAAATACAAGCATTAGTATCTGCCGCAATGGCTGGCGGCACCGATTCTGTATCTCCTGGCGTATTCTCTTACCAGGTACACCGGGAGGTTTTACATAAGAGGGCCTCAGGGCTACTATCAGCGGACGCAGAGAATAGACCCTACCCCCGCTGGGACTTCAGCAAGTGAATTCCCACAGGGATGTAACCACCCTTGCTCCTGCAGCTTCAAGGCTTACGGCGGGGCTGAATACGCTTTCATCGCCGGTGATCTTGAGTTGTCGCTGCAGATCGGAGCGAACCGGCTTCCCCACACGACTCTGCAGAATTACGGGTTTGCTGCCGGTCTGGGTGTCAGGTATTCCAGCTGCGCGTTCAATTATGCGTTCAGTGGAGATACCGAATCCGATCTGACTCTCGGCTACGGGCATAGAGTATCCCTGATTGTGCAGTTCAGCAATCCGGCCCAGGGTGTGGTCAAGTGAGCTGAAAAGTGTTCTGTTCGGGGTGAAAGCACCACAGCTTCCCGAATGGACGTAACCAGTTGAAATTCATCCGGTTGTATCTGATGCATCGGAGTTTCGGGAAAGAACTGGGGTGTTTTGACCTTATGCCGCAGAATGGGGCAGTTTTCAAACATCCCTAATCACTTCAAAAAACATGGTATTAGGAACCAGGCACAAGTATTGCATATTATTAGCATCTCTGTATGGAAAAGGCTATGTTTGATTCTGTCCAACTCTAGTTGAATCAATAGGTTGTCTTTGCAGTTTCTGCATAATCAATATAGGAGCTTGTCATGACCGATCTCTCAAACTACCAGGCTGTGATCCTCTGCGGCGGACAGGGCACCCGTATCCGTTCAGTGTCCGAGGAAAAACCCAAACCGCTCATGGAGATAGGGGGCAGACCCATTCTCTGGCACATCATGAAAACCTATTCGTCATTCGGAATAAAGCGCTTCATCCTCTGCCTGGGCTACAAGGGTGATATGATTGTCAACTATTTCGAAAACTATCATACCAGAACCCATGACTTCACCATGACCATAAAAAACCGGGAGAACAAGACTTTCCACTATGACGACCGGATAAAAGAAGATGCCGATGTGGATGACTGGGAGATCACCTTCGCCATTACCGGAAAGGAGACCATGACCGGAGGGCGGTTGAAGAGAATTTCCAAATATATCGACTCGGACAGGTTTTTCTGTACCTACGGGGATGGTGTTTCGGATGTGGATATCAGAAAAGTGTATGACTATCACAATAAAAACGGTAAAACCGCAACTCTGACCGGAGTGCATCTGCCAACCACATTCGGAATAGTCGAGTATGCCGATGACGGGACAGTCACCTCGTTTCGGGAAAAACCCTCTTTGCCCGGGGTCATTAACGGAGGATACTTCGTTTTTGAAAAGGAAATTTTCGATTATATCGACGGCGACCAGACTGTGCTCGAGGATAAACCTTTCAAGCGGCTGGTGAGAGAGGGGCAGATTGGAATGTACAGGCACGAGGGCTCCTGGTACTGCATGGATACATTCAAGGATTATGAATCTCTCAACAGGATGTGGGCTCAGGATAAAGCACCCTGGAGAATCTGGTAAAGGGCTTTCACGGAGATAATGAAAATGGAAAATTTGTTCGGCGGCATTTACAAAAACAGAAAAGTCCTGGTTACGGGGCATACCGGATTCAAGGGATCATGGCTTTCGCTGTGGCTCAAGTCAATGGGAGCCAAAGTAGGCGGGTATTCGCTTGGAGCCCCTACGGAACCGGACCATTTGTCTCTGCTCGATCTGGATATGGAATCCCACATTGGCGATATTCTCGATACCAGGAGGCTAGAATCTTTCATCATGTCCCAAAAGCCCCAAATCGTGTTTCACCTCGCCGCTCAGCCTCTGGTGCGTCTTTCCTACAAGGAGCCGGTGTCAACTTTTATGACAAATGTGATCGGCACTCTCAATGTCCTGGAGGCATGCAGGAAATCCGGATGTGTGAAGGCCTGTGTGGTGATCACTTCCGACAAGGTGTACGAGAACCGGGAATGGGTGTGGGGCTACAGGGAAACAGACCCGTTCGGAGGGTATGACCCCTACAGCGCTTCCAAGGGCTGCACCGAAATCGCGGTTTCGAGTTTCCGCCGATCGTTTGTCCATCCGGACAGTTTTGGCAAAACGCACTCCATGCTGGTTGCTTCCGTGAGAGCGGGAAATGTGATCGGGGGAGGCGACTGGGCTCAGGACAGGCTCATTCCGGATATCGTGAAAGCGTCAAGCCGTGGTGAGCAGGTGGTGATCCGCTCTCCGGGAGCGGTCCGTCCCTGGCAGCATGTGCTGGAGTGTCTTTCCGGCTATCTTATGGTGGGGCAGAAGCTTCTCGAGGAGGACGTTCGCTGTGCGGAGGGGTGGAACTTCGGGCCATCCGATGATGATGCCCTTACGGTTGAGCAGGTGCTTGCGTTGGTGAAAAAATGCTGGCCGGAGATGGAATACCGGATCGAAGCAAACGGTAAAAATCCCCACGAGGCAAGATATCTCAAGCTGGACACGTGTAAAGCCAGAGGGGATCTGGGCTGGAGAACACTCTGGGATGCCGGTTCGGCGATAGAAAAAACTGTCGAGTGGTACAGAGAGTACTACCGTAACGGCACAGTGCTCAGTGAACAGAATCTGTCTTCATACATAGACGATGCCGGAAAGAAGGGAGTGTTGTGGGCACAATACTAGTAACCGGAGTGAATGGCTTCGTGGGCCGTCATCTGATGGGCAGTCTGAAAGGCAGGAAAATCGAGGCAGTCGGTCTGGATATGCAGAAGCGACCTTTCATGAAAGGTGACTTTTCCTATTCCAGCGCCGATATCAGGGAACGTTGCTGTGTGGAAATCATTTCAGGTTTTAAACCCGATATAATCATTCACCTTGCAGGCCTTTTGTCCAAAGGTGATGATGCCGATGTCCACTCGGATCTGGTGGATGCAAACGTGGTGGGAACCATGCATGTGATGGAAGCGGCCCGGCAGTGCGGAAGTAAAGTTGTATTCTCCTCAAGCGGACTTGTGTACGGCAACCAGAACGGTCCCTTTACGGAGAGCATGAAATGCAGTCCCGGGGATTTCTACGGGTACTCAAAACTGGCAGCCGAGGAACTCATCGGGCTCTTTTCCCGCAGATACGGCATACCGTTTACAATTCTGCGCGCAGCCGTCCTTTACGGTCCGAATCAGGGCGGTGCCATGTTCATCCCCTCGCTTCTGAAATCTCTGGTAAACGGAGAAAAATTCCCCATGACCGCGGGGGAGCAGACAAGGGATTTCATCTATATTGATGATTTCATATCCGCACTGCTTCTGGCATCGTTTTCAGACCTGGATGGGATCTTCAATGTGGGAACGGGAACGCAGACCACAATGAGGGATGCAGCCGCAATCGCAGAGGATCTGACTGGTGCCAAAGGGCTTATCCAAATCGGAGCACTGCCCTACAGGGTAAACGAGACCTGGCAGTATGCTCTTTCTCCGGAAAAGCTGGTGCGGGAAACCGGCTGGACCCCCGGAACCGGCCTGAGGGAGGGAATGGAAAAAGTGCTGCACAATGATATCTCATTACAGAAGCTGGAAAGTAACCTATGAGACAAAAGTTATTTCTGTTTGCCTTGATTCTCACTATCGGTGCAGAAGCGTCTTTCAAACTCAGCCTAAACAGTTCCTACTCTTTAGATATGCTTCCGACGCGGATATCGGACAACGGACTGTCTGTAGAATACACGGTTACGGACAAACTGGCTCTCAAGTTCGACTCCGAGTATTTTATCTATTCGCAGCCACTTCACAAGGGGGTAAAGGAGCATCGCGCTTCTGTAGTATCGCCCAGATTGGGTCTGAAGCTGAATTCAGATGGTTTTTTCCGTTCTGTGGAGATCAGTGCCGGCGCGGACCATGCATTTGATATCAGGACGTTGCCTTCCGGCAGTTTGGAAATGGTCTTCGGTTACGGTCCCGATCTGACTTTGTCGGCGAGAACGTGGCATACCGGACGGATCGTAAAAGCGGCAGCTGTTCTGAACCGAATTTCCTCCGCCGGTTTTTCCGCTGAACTGAAGAAGAAATTCGGGTGGACAGGTGAAGTATCGTTAAGTTACAGTCATGAATATCTGCAACCTTGCGATTCACTTCTGGACACTTCACTTTTTGTCTCCCGCCCCCGGGGGTTCAACGATTCCATGAAAGTCATCGGCCCAAATGACGTGCAGACCTTTTCTGCCTACGGCTACAGAATGCTGTTCAATCCGGTGTATGTGGGATATGCATTCGAGTGGAAAAATGCCCGCGACAGCAGGTATATGCTTACCGGTGAGAACGATACTCTGATGAGCAGTCAGCAGGGGCCACCCGGAACACCTCCCCGGATCAGTGTTTTGCGGCATCTGGAATACTCGAACTATCCTTTTTCCGGTACGGATGTTCCTCTGAACCGTTATACGCACAATATCATTCTTTCAGCTCCCTTCTCACTGGGAAAAGTCAAAGTGACAGGAAAGGTGTTGTTTCCTTTTTATTCATCGCAGCAGAAGATCGAATATCCGCAGTATTTGGAAGGAGTGGATTTCACGGACAATTACCTGTACAGATCTGAGTATGTTGAAAAATTCACCTCACCTATGACTGCTGATTTGACAGTTGAGTATTCACTTGATACAAAATCGAAAGTCACGTTCTGTTATAATTATTTCTCTTTCCCCTATGAACCCTGGGGGTATTTCAGTTCCCTGCGCTATTACCTGAACACGTTCGGTTTCAAATTGGATTATGAGTTTTAAGTATACATGGGAGGGTGTATGATGAAGAAGAACTTTGCTGCAGCAGTGCTGTTTTCGTGTATGGTTGTGAGTGTTGCATTTTCCGACTGCATAAGGGAAGCAGAAGCGCTTATGGCAAAGGATGATTACAAAAAAGTGGTACTTGTTCTGGATAAATGTAATGAAACCCCCGGTGCGTGGAAAATGCTGGGCAAGGCGTATCATGAGCTGTATCAGATGGATCAGGCCAGGAAATATCTTCAGAAATATTTGAAAAAGTCACCTGAAGATGTGGAGGCGGAAGTACTGCTGGCCTCCTCGTTTGCCTACAGTAAACTGTTCGGCAGAGCCATTGACAAGTACCGGGTCCTTTATGAAAAATATCCGGACAATATAGAGGTTCAGAAGGGATATGCACGTGCTTTGGGATGGAACAAGGATTACGATGCTGCGATGTCTATTTACAAATCAGTTCTTCAAAAAGATCCCGGAGACCATGAATCCGCCCTCGAGATAGGGATTATTCTGAGCTGGAAGAAGAAGTTCAAAGAAGCTGTCTCGCAGCTTACCTCCCTCATCGATTCCAAACCGGAAGAAGAATGGGAAATCAAAGCCAGACTTCAGAGGGCAAAAGTACTGTCCTGGCAGAAATATTTTAAAAAATCGATAGACGAGTATGAATCGGTATTGGCTCTTGACGCTTCAAATATGGAAGCATATCTGGGTATAGGAACTGTACTGGAATGGCAGGGCAAGTACAAAGAGGCCAGGGCCAACTATCAGAAGGCACTCACTGCCGATCCCCAGAGTGCGGAAATCAAAGACAGACTCAACCAGCTCATGTGGGTGAAATAGGGGGAAATACTATGGATAATTCTAAAGATCAGTTTCAGATCAGGAAGAACTTTCTGGCAATTTCGGTTTTTATTCTTATCGTGCTTGTTCTGGTGGATATACTGATTCGTTTTCAGCCCTCACTGCTGGGACAGGGCAGTATTCCCAGAGCCGCTGTGGGACATCATCATCAGTTTTCTGATGGTTCTTCATATTACATATACACCATCTTCGAGGAAAACGGTGATGTGTACCAGTGCTGGTGGGATGAGGAGATATGGAAGCAGAAAAAAGTGACCAACTACAAGGCTGGAAGTGAAACCGGAGGTCCAAGAGGTGAATGACACTTCTACATCGGAAAAGCCTCAGGTAAGAACATCCCCGGCAGCCGCGAGAATTTCCGGCTGCAGAGACAAGGTGAGTCTTGTGGAAAGAATCACCCTTGTCATCCTGATAACTCTGGGTATAGAATCTGTTCTTTATTTCATGACCTGGTGGCTCCAGCCTCAGCACAGAAAAAGCGGTATTCTCTTTTTGATTCTCACTTTTGCTGTGGGATGGGGTCTTTTCCGTTCGCTTGTGAACTGGTTCTACTTCTTTTTCATAAAGGGAAGCAGTCACAGGGAAGCTCCTGAGGGGCTCAAAGCCGATGTGTTCACCACGGCCATGCCCGGGGAACCTTATGAGATGTTTGAAAAAACGCTTACGGCCATTATGAAAATCTCCTATCCTCACGAATCCTATCTTCTTGACGGAGGAAATGACCCCGGGCTCAGGGAACTCTGCACCCGCCTCGGTGTGCATCACCTTGACTGCAGAAATATCGGGGGTGCCAAGGCGGGAAAGGTGAACTATGCACTGTCCCGGTCAAAAGGTGATTTCGTCCTGGTCATCGATCCCGATCACATCCCCGAAGCCGATTTTTTCGATCAGGTTCTGGGCCATTTCCAGGATTCTCAGGTGGGTTTCGTGCAGGTGGTGCAGGGGTACTACAATCAGTCCGAGAGCATCGTGGCAAGGGCTTCCGCCGAGCAGACCTACGGTTTTTACGGTCCCACCATGATGGGCATGAACGGACTGGGAACCCCGGTGGCGATCGGAGCAAACTGTACCTTCAGACGTAAAGCATTGGAATCAATAGGCGGCCATGCGGTTCATCTGGCCGAGGATCTGGTCACTTCTCTGCGTCTGCACGCGCAGGGTTGGAAAAGTGTCTATGTTCCTCACAGGATGTCTTTCGGGCTGGTACCGGGTGACCTGGGGTCCTATTTTAAACAGCAGCTCAAGTGGTCCACCGGAATGTTCCAGGCTTTCAGCGGAGAGTACCTGCCCCGTTTTTTTAAACTCACTTTTGTCCGTAAGCTGCATTATCTTTTTTCCGGTACATTCTATCTGGAGGGGCTGGCTACCGCCATCACCAGCATTCTTCCCATCCTGTTTCTCTTTTTCGGCTTGTGGGCAGTGGAGATGGAATTCAGTGAATTTCTGCTTCATATCACTCCTTATGTACTGATGTCATTTCTGATCGGATGGTACGTGCAGCGGTTTTACAGAAACAGGGGCGAAAAAGGATTTTTGTGGAGAGGAATGGTGCTTAACAAAGGTACCTGGGCCATTTATGTGCTTGGATTTCTCTTCTGGCTCAGCCGTACGAAAGTGCCGTATCTGCCCACTCCCAAAAAGTCCGAAAGGGGAGTGTTCACCGGGCTGGTGATGCCTCATATAGCGGTAATTGTGCTTTCCCTGGCAGCAATCGTGTACAGTCTTCTCACTTACGCACGCATGGAGAGCGGTGTGTGGGTAATGATCTTTTTTGCCTCTTTGAATATCGCAACGATGCTGCCCACGGTGATAATAGCTCATGCTGATCTTTTCAGGAGAGAAGCTTCGAAATGAAACGGAAACTGTTTGTTTTTTTCATGGTAGTACTGTATGCGGGGCTGGTGGCGGGGCTTTTTGCGAAAATAATGCGTTTTGAAAGGGATGCCCGTCAGTGGTATTTTACAAACGTGACCAGAAGGATGGTTCTCAAAGTATCCAAACTTCCGGTAGGTAAGTGTGTTCTGGGAGTGTACAGGCCGGAGCTGCCCTATTCTTTTGAAGCCACTGAAGAATTGGAAGAAAGCATCGGTACCGGGTTTACCCTGATTTCCTTCTACCAGGCCTGGGGTGAAAAGGATGTGCACAAGTTTCCCTCCCACCTCATGAGCATCATTGACCGGAAAAATTGTGTTCCTCTGCTCACCTGGGAGCCCTGGGTTACTGATTTTACATCTAAAGATCTCAAACCTATGCCTTTTCGGGAAAAAAGATATCTCAGGGATATTGCAGACGGGGTTTATGATTTTTACATTAAAGAATGGGCCCGGAATGCCGTGAAGTGGGGAAAACCGTTCTTCCTGCGGTTTGCCCACGAGATGTCGAATCCTCAATACCCCTGGACACCTCAGAATGGAAATAGCGCCGAGGACTATATCCGGGCCTGGTGGCATGTGAAGGGTATATTCGATTCCCTGGGGGCGGACAATGTGGTATGGGTCTGGAATCCTTACAAACCGGATGATGTATCCTTCTACCCGGGAGACGAATATGTGGACTGGGTGGCGCTGGATATCTTCAACTACGGTGAACTCATAGCTTCGGGCGACCACGGACGCTGGCGCAGCTTCGATCAGCTTCTTTCTCCTCTTTACAGAAGTTTGGAGGAGGTCAGAAAGCCGTTCATGATAGCGGAAGTGGGCACCACAGATATGGGAGGCAGCAGGGAGGTCTGGTACAGGGAGATGTTCTCTCAGATCGCTTCCAAATTTGACAAAGTTAAAGCAGTCGTACTCTTTGACAATCCTTCCGACAGAACCAGCGGCAAGTGGAAAATCGACTGGTCGGTTGCGGATGACAGTGAAGTACTTGGTGAGATCAATGCGTCAATAGACAACAGTTGTTTTACATATGTAAGTGATTATTCGCATCAGCTTTCAGAAAAAGAAGGAGTGGAGAAATGAAGAGAGTCATGATGATTGCTGCTATTGTGAGTTGCATGAGTATGCAGGTTTTCTCTCAGGATTCACCGGTACAGGTTTCAGTATTCAGAAATGATCTTTCATTGACCACCATGCCAAAACTGGTCGACGGCAAGGTGCTTGTTCAGGATTTCAAAGACGGATTTTATAGGTTCTACACGTTCGATATTCAGAGCGGGACCCCTGCGGAAGTGAGAAGCCATTCAAAATATCTCTACCCGGTGGCTTTCTCCGGAACGTATGTAGCCTGGATAGAGTGTCAGGTGAAAATCACTTACGGTCCCCCCAGCCCCGGCAGTACGGCCATTGCCGATACTTCGGTTCAGTACCATGTAAAGGCCATGAATGTTGCTGACAGAACCGAACATACCCTTTCAACCGATACACTGTTTAAAGAATACATCGCCGCTCACGGGGATAAAGTGGTGTGGACCGACTATCGTCATATGTCTCCCGGTGATACTACTGTGGAAATCTACATGTACGATTTTTCCCGGATGGAAGAGTCGAGGGTGACTGAAGTGCAGGGCTACAAAGCATGGCCTCATATCTACAACAACAGAATCGTCTGGCAGGACTACCGTCACGCCGGTACAACCAACAATGCCGACATCTTTTTACGTGATCTGGACTCGGGAGTCGAAACCGGGATCTGTACAGAGGGATCTTATCAGTCACAGCCGCATATATTTGAAGACAAGGTGGTATGGCAGGATTATCGCAATGCATCGACTGAAGAGAATAATGCCGACATTTTTTTCAAAGATCTGGGCACCAACGAAATAAAGGAAGTCTGCACCGTTTCCGGTTATCAGGGAACTCCTAAGGTATACGGAAATTATATCGTCTGGCAGGATTACCGCAATGCTCAGCAGGATTCATCGAATGCCGATATCTACATGTATGATCTGTCCGGGAATACCGAATACCATGTGACAAAACAGAGCGGTTATCAGGGAGAACCGGTTTTATGGGAAAGCAATATTGTCTGGCAGGATTATAGTGATATGTTTCTATACAAAGGAGTGATAGATGCTGTTTCTTCAATCAGCGGAGGAAGCAGACTGCTTCCCCTGCCCTCTGCTATTTCCGAGAAGCCGGAATGTTTTTATGATCTGTCCGGCAGGAGAATTCCTCGAAAAAGTATCCATAACAGAATCATACTGAAAAGAAACCCAACCGGAAGTATTGAGCGGTTTGGGGATATCAGATAGTAATTGCCGGATGCCGGGCAGCTCGTCCGGCGTCTCCCTCTTTACTCTTTGTAGGCCAGCATGTAGGCCCTGTTATAGCTTCTGGTTCTTCTCACTCCCGACATTCTGAACCCGTGCCGGGCAATCCACTCTGCGTACTCCTTTTCGTTTCTCTCCCGACCTCTTGCAGCCACCATCATGTTGAGATCCGCCCGCACCACGTGTCTGGGTCCCGTCTTGTCCTCATCAAGCAGGTATTCACCTATGACAAGCATTGCGCCCGGCCTGCTCGCCTTGGACACGGAGCCAAGCAGGTGGTCTCCCTGCGAGGTATCCCAGTCGTGAAGAATGTAGCCCAGAGCGTAGGCGTCCGCGCCTTCCGGCAGGGGGTCTGAAAAAAAGTCCGCCTTTAGAAACGAAAGCTGGTTTTCCATTTTGAATTCACGAATGAATTTGCGGGCAACAGGTTCCGCATAGTCCAGATCGAGCACGGTGCCGTGAAGGTTCGGGTATGTCTGAGCAAGCGCAATCAGAAACGAACCCCCAGCACCTCCCACATCCACCATGGTCTTAAGCCTGGAAAGTTCGGGGGTGATCCGGGCGAACTCTTTACCGGTCTGGTAGGTGATCGTGTGCATCCCTCTCATGAACGCCTCCACCTTTTGGGGCTGTGCGAACCACTCATCTGTAGTGGTGGGAAGCAGTTCATCTTTCAGGGAACGGTTCTCCTTGAGAGATTTGTGCAGATGACCCCACAAAGGGTAGAGCTCCTCCCGTACGTGCACGAACATGTCTCCGATGTAGCCCGGTTTGCCTCTGACCAGTTTCTGAGATGCCTCTTTGCTGTTTCTGTAGCGGCCGCCGCCTGTGTACTCCACAAAGCCCAGTGCGCAGAGCAGGTTGAGCAGGCGCTGGGTCGAGTCCAGCGGCAGCTCCAGTGCCCGGGAGAGCTCTTGGGGGGTATTCTCATTTTCCTCAAGAATAGAGAAGAGGCCCACTTTCTCTGCGGTCAGCAGTGCCTGGGAGTCCATGAACCCCAGGGCGCATTCCCATGCATCCATTCTTTTTCTCCTCTCCTGTATAGGCCGGAAAGGAAAAGCAATTTTCGTTCCAGTTGCCTGCCCCGGAGGTGATTCAGTGACGGATCAGAAGATCACCTCCGGGGTAAATGCACTGGGGTGATTTCGCCCCACCGGCATAAGTTGCTGATTTCTTCCCGGTTACAGGCCCCTTCTCTTCCGGTCAGCAGAAATGTGGGGTGAAGAAACCACACCCCCTTGCCTCCGTTTTCTGGAACAACTGCTTAATTCAGCCTCTATGGGCAATTTATGCTTCTGGCACAACGATTGATAACACAAAGGGACTTGTCCTATGAAACTTGAAAGAATCGTGCACAAACGTAACTTTTTTTCGCCGATTTTTCTCCTGAAATTCCCTTATTATATACTTATGACCCAAATCCTTCGGGGAGGTGTTTATGAACAGGAAAGCCTGGCTGATACTGGCAATCTGCAGTTTAAGCGTTTATTTCTGCAGCCCGGAGGATCAAAGGGATTATCTTCTCGATCCTTCCAGACCGGATGAGACCACTGAACCCTCAAATCTGGATCCGGTCTACGGTGACCCGCAAACCGTTCCCGAAGCGGGAAACCAGGTGGGGAGATCCGGGGTGGAGGACGGTTCCGCTGCCCGTCTTGAAATCTACGGGGAGCCTCAGTACTACTGGGGGGATCTGGGAAGCGGAACGGATGTGCCCATGGTGAAAATCACCAACGCGGTGACCGAAAAATGCACCGATGTGGAGGTTACGTTCAACCCCGACTTTGTGGATGCCACCTACGGGACCGGTTCCGTGGGGTGGGGAAATAGAGGACACTGGTTCAAGGATCTTTACGGCAGTGATCATGTGGAGATCGCAGTGACCAATGGAGACGGAGACACGGTGTTTCACGGCAGGCTTGATCTTCTGGAAAAGACCGATCTGGTGCCTTCCGGTTATGCCACACTGGGACCGTTCGGGGGTGACGGGGCAATCTACAAGGGCGATCCTGATCACGTGCTTTCGTTCGGAACCAGTCTGGATGACAACATAAATTATTACGGATATCACCTTTTTGAGAATTCTCCTGCTGTCGATGACCAGTTCGCACCCGATCCTCAGTATCCGAACTGGCAGAATTATGTGACGTTTCGAATCACACTGGACACTGAGGCGTTCGGCCCGTCCGGCTACGGGGAAGTGAGGATGACTTCGGTGCACGCTTCTCCCAGCAAAAATGGTGATGACACCATAGAAGTTACCGATAAACCGGGACCGGTGCCTGGCTCCCAGGATGATCCGTTCCGATACTATACACCGCTCAAACCGGCCGATCCGACCGATCCGGAACCGCCTCAGGACACCGTGCCTGATCCCCCCCAGGATACGATTCCGATCGTTGGCTGAAGCTGTTTTGTGTGCTCATGATGGCTGTTCCTTGCCGCATCCGCGGCAGGGAACAGTTTTTGACATTCTGAACTGCCGGATCACCAGTTTAAGCGCTTGGAAAAGGATACCCCCGATTGTTACCATTATCGTGAATGGTTAAGGACTGCCGTAGGGGAGGAGGAGAAGTATGAAAATGGGCTTTGCAAGTAGACTGTTTCCGGTTATAGTGCTTCTGAGCATGGTGGCTGTGGCTCAGGAGGAAAACTGTGAACTGGTCTTCGAGAGCTGTCCTGAAAATTTCAGCGGGGACACCATCACCGTTCCCAGCAGCGTCATTGCCCTCTCCACTCACATCAGAGCCTGTGACTTCACAGATATCATCGAAGGCGTGGTGGACAGCTCCGCTCCCCCTTCCATCGTGTTTATAATCGATCATTCCCACAGCATGACCGGATTGGGGCGTACCCGTACTTTTCCTGGAAACGATGCGGACGGGGCACGTTTCGAAGTCACAAAAGATCTGGTCGACACCGTCTACTCCCGTTACCCTGGTGCCGAAGTGGGCCTGGTGGTTTTCCGTGAAATGCTTTATTTCGATCACCGCAACAACGATCTTCTGGAACATCTGCCGGAGTATGATGGAGATCAATCCTATCTGCCGCTTCTCAAGCTTGATCAAAGGGCCAAGGGTAACCAGCTGGGAGTTCAGGCGGTAAAAAGTCTTCTGGCCACAAGAAGAGAACTCGGGCAGCATATCTCCAAAAATTCACGGGGTGCTCTTGATACGCTTGATTTTGAGTTCACCGATCTGGTGTACGAACCCGATTTCAACACAATTGGCAACACCAATATCAACGTGGCGTTCGATGCCGCCAAAGCCGCTCTGGCCCGGGCATCCAATCCACCCGAGCGTCAGTTCATCATTTTTCTCTCCGACGGAGAGCCCTATCCTGAAGAAGACAACAGCTACGATTTCATGAAAGGTGAGGGGGTGCCCACCACTTACACCGTGTATCTGCACAATACCGAGGATGAGGTACCCTCCAGCCTGAGTGAGATGACTCAGAATGTCCGGGACAACGGATACTCAACCAGCAATTCCCACAGTGATATATGGCTTCTGGGGCAGACTGACTACACTTCACTCATGTCTCTTCTGATGAACAATATAATCAGGCCCATGCTGACCATGATTTCCGGAACTCCCAATCGGATGACTGTAGACAAACGGATCTTTTCCACCGAACAGGATGAGTCTGGTTTCGCATTCAACAAACGGTTTCCGCTGGAGAGCGATATAACTGAACTTGGAATCGATATCGTCTACAATATTACCAACACGAGAACCGGGGAGAAAAAGGATACCACAACCGAGTCGGTGCTGTATGTTAAAAGAGGTGATGAATCATCAGCTCCGGACGGCTTTTCCATCTTCTGCTGGGCAAAGCCGGGGCTTTCGGTTGAGTTTGAGGGATCCCCTGTCAATGTGGTGAGAGAGAACATGGACAGGCTTGATGTTTTGTTTGATCCCGGAGAGGATTTTTTCGAACACGTCCAGGTGGAAATCAGCAATGTGAAAGGTGAAAAACTGGATCTGGAGAAACTCGACCTCGATCAGCGGGGAGACGGCACCTGGACCGGTTCCTTCGCGCGGGAAATCCAGACATCTCCTTCCATAGGAGACAGACGTCTGCAGCATCGGCTGGTGGACAGCATTATTGTAGTATTCCGCAACCCGGATCTTCCGCTGGATACATTGCGGGTATCCCTGCCCTTCAACGTGAGCAAGTCGGTAACGGTACAGAGTGCAAGTTATCATGACGCGGATGCCGACGGGTTTATCGACAGTATTTTTCTGGCCATGGACAACCCAATATCCAGTGATGATCTGGAGGAATTCGCCTCGCTTGTCACACTTCCTCTGCACCGGGTCTTCCGGATTGATTCTCTAAAAACGGTGCCGGGAGGAATCGCTTATCTGGTCAGGGAGCAGGGCGGGGCAGAACCTCGGACCTTCACCACTTCCGATGACAAGCTGGTGGTGAGAGAGGCTGTTTTGCCAAACGGCGGTTTCATTTTGGGAACCACCGTTCCCATTCTCGATAAAGTGGCCCCGGTGATTATCAGTGCCTACCTTCGCATAGACGGCTCGGCCACCGATTCCCTGGTGGTATCTTTTTCCGAGCCGATGCTGCCCGTGAGCGAGGAGAGGCCGTTTCTGTTCAGCAGCGACTCCGGTCAGTACGTTGCGGTGCTGAGCCCGGGGTCCGGAAAAGAGGACCAGGGAACGTTTGCCGTGATTGGCCTGGAGAATGCTGAACATATCCTGCCGGGTGATTCCATTTGGATCAATTTCGCATCCGATGTTGCGGATGTGAAGAACAATCTGCAGGACAATCCGAAAAACCGGAAAGTGAGTATCTCGGTGAAACAGCTGCCCTATTCTTTGCGCGCCAAAGCGGTTAACAACCCCTTCAATCCTGAGAAGGCATCGGTGCCCGAATTCATCCGCCGCCTGGGCGTGAGTGAAAATAAGGGGATGGTGGTGGTCGCGGAACCGGAAAAGGTGCTCAGAAGTCACATCCGGCTCAAGGGTACAGCTTCTGTCTACGATGTAGTCAAGAACCCCATCGTGCAGAATATTCCCATGGCCTATGATGATGCCACCAAGAAACTCTACTTTGTCTGGAACGGAAGAAACAGCAGCGGCCGGCTGGTGGCCACCGGAACCTATCAGGCCGTGCTGAAGATTAGAGATAATCAGGATTTTAAGGAAATAAAAACCGTAAGAATCGGAGTCAGGCGATGAGGAGTTTTTCCGGAAATTCAGTTTTTCTGGCGGCGGTGTGGGTGAGTGCACTGTTTACAGCTGTATATTCTTCTGAAATCTGCGAGGTGCGTCTGGACTGCCCTACTAACTACGATACAGTCAGGGTGGCGCGCAATACGGTCATGCTCAGCCCATCTTTTAATCACTGCGCACCGGATTTTTTTGATGAATCCTACAGACCCGGTCATCAGGATACCATTTCTCTCTTTTTCGTGGTTGATCATTCCCTCAGCATGATATTTCAGGATTCCACTGATTACAGATATGAGGTGATGGAACGGATTATCGATTCTCTTGCCGTCTTGTCTCCCGCTTCCGAGGTGGGTATCGCCGTATTTTCAAATCAGCTCATGCATAATTACGGAGATGATTCCTACTATGTTCAGCTTGATTCTCAGAGCGGATGGCACGACTCCTATATACCTCTCACCAGACTGGATACAACGATTGACGGTATGAGTGCTGTTGACAAGCTGAAAGAGGCTGTTGCTCTGAGTGAGGAAACAGACCCCAATTATGGGGCACGAACGCTTATCAATGGTGATTACGGAAGTACTGGTCGGACAAACGAGAGGAACGGATCTGCTATGCAGGGCTACGTGGGAACCACCGATGTGACCCTCGGACTTGATGCCGCCCGTCATGCGTTTGGGAGTGCATCCTATTCCGCGGATCGCCAATACATCATCTTTCTTTCTGATGGTGAGGCGCAGAATGTGGATGAGGAACGTTTACTTTTTGAAGACGATTATATGAACGGAGAAGGCCTTCCCACCACCTACACCGCTTATTTCATAAATCAGAGTCAGATGATTCCCCAGGAAATGAAAACCATGACTCAGAACATTCAGCAGAACGGCTATTCCTCCAGTAACCCGAATAGTGAAATCTGGAAACAGAGTGGAAGAGAGCTGGATCTCATGTCGAAAATTCTGAACCTTACCATAGGCAGCGGACCTCAGCTCTATCACAGCACTCCTCTGAGAATGACCATAAACGGAATTACCACTACTGATTTCGATGATTCTCTGACCTATTTCAATGACCCTTTCCCACTTCAGGGCGAGTCCACACAGCTTGAAATAAACTACACATGGAGAATAGAAAAGCCTACTCCGGAAGAGGATTCAGTAACTACTATTCTAACGGTGCTGCAGAGTGACGATCCGGACCTGCAGTCCTGGAGGTGCTGGGAGCAGGGGACTCTTGAACTCTGGCACCAGGGAGTCAAAATCGACCGGGTGGAGGAGGAGATGAACCGGCTTGAGGTGCGATTCTTCCCTCCCGTGGAACAGGTAACCGAGGTGACCGTCGATGCGGGAAATTCAAGCCGAACCGACTCACTTCAAATCAGTCTAACTGACAAAGGGGACTATTGGTCGGAGCTTTTCGACAGAGAATGCGGGGCTCCCATAGCCGACAATATTGTCCAGACCGAAAACGGGGACAGCCTGGTCCTTATCTATCGCAATCCCGAAATTCCTCTGGATACTGTCAGGCTGGCCGTTCCCGTGGCCGTTCAGAGAGAAATCGCGGTACGGCGGGCCTATCTTATAGACAGAAACGGAAACGGTTACCCGGATCTGATCAGAGTCATTCAGGGAGAGGAAAAGATCGCCGCGGAAGACTGTTCCACTTTGGTTAAGGCTGTCGCGGTGCAGACCATGCGGGCATTCTCCATCGAATCGATCACTACCGATCCCGATGGATTTCTTATATCTCTGGACGAGGAAGGAAAAAATGTAACTCCCAACACCGCTGTGGGGCAGAGTGAAAGGCTTCTTATCAGCCGGGCTTCTCTGGAATCGGGGGGCAGTTTCCCCGGTACTGATGTGGCTCTTATCGACAGCATGGCACCGGTACTTGTAAGTGCCAGCTATCTGGATTACAGCGGGGTTGCGGATACCATGGTGGTGACTTTTTCTGAACCGATAGACCAAATCTACAGCTCCGATCCCTTTCTTTTTCACCGGCTGGGAGAAACCTATTCTCTCCATCTGGAATATGTAAAGAGTAGCGGTTCACAAGTGACCTTTTCTGTAGTCCAGACTGCGGGTCAGATGAACGCTCAGAGAGGTGACAGTATAAATATCGACATCAATGGCAGCATTTCCGATACCCTTATAAATATTCAGGGTAACGAGAACAATCCGCTTGTGCCGCTTGAATACAAAGTCATCAACAGAGCCACCAGCGCGGTGTATCACGACACCGACAGAGACGGGTTCATAGATATCGTTTCATTCAAAACAGACCGTATCCCCGATGAATTGACTCTTAAGGCTTTCAGGCAGGCGGTCAATCTGCCCGATTTCAGGGGCTTTGTGTATTCATCCGATGATTTTATCGTTACCGATTCCGGTTTCAACATCAATGTGAAACAGGTGAATGTGGATCCGGTAACCGATATCGATGGCCGGGATGTGGTGGTAATCGATTCGGTGGGAACGGATGATGTGCTCATCATGCCCGCTCAGCTGAGGGTTGAAGACCTCATGGCACCTGTAATTACCGATGCACTTTTCATCCCCGCCATAGAGGAATCTCTCAGCCGTGATACACTGGTGATCACTTTTTCAGAAGAAGTCAAACTTCCCGATACCCCCTTTCCCTTCACTTTCTTTTCCGGAGACAGTACCTACAATATGGAACTTGTGTACGCCGGAACAGGGGGAAAGAACAAGTATGTGTTTTCCGTCACGGATATAGTGGACAAGGATTTTCCGGATGCGGGGGATTCGGTCTGTATAGATCCATCCGCGGGTCTTACTGACCGAAGCGGCAATACTCAGGATGCTCCCAACCGCAAAGTGGTTCTGAATGTCAGGGCGCAGGACCACAAGTTCAGAATTCTCACTTCAGCCAATCCCTTCGATCCTGACGATCCCACCATCAAGGCCAGTGTACGTTCCTACTATTCCATTTCAGAGCGACAGGGACTGGTGGTGGTGGCCGAACCTCTCACCAGGGCTTCCAAATCAGTGGCTCTGAGTGGGAAAATGGTCATTTATGATGCTACCGGGAATATTGTAATCAGATTGAAAGGCAGGCGTTCCGCTGATAATTCTCTGGTGTATGTCTGGAATGGTGAAAACAAGAACGGAAGAATGGTGGGAAGTGGTGCCTATCTTTCAGTTATCGAGATCACCGATTCGGAAGGAAAGTCTTCTCATCTCCGGAAGAAAATCGGTATCAGCAGGAAACCCATTGATTTTTGAGCAGGAATAAAAATGTGTAAAAAGAAATACTGTAATAATATCGGTTTAATCTGGGCAGTACTACTGGCCCTTTGTGCAAGTGTGCCGCTGCATGCGGATGGACTGCCCGGGGAATATCTTCTGTCCGAGCGGTGGAGAACTTTTCATTCCACCGTTTCACCGCTTAACAATCCGGCCAATCTTGCAGAGCAGAACTATTCCTCCTTAAGGGCTGTGACGACTCTTGCCTCCGACGATGTGGCCAATCTGTGGGAACTGGGGCTGGTGGTGCCTCTGGGGCTTTACCACACGGTCGGGTTGACATGGGTGAGCGAAAGCGGAAAACCGATTGAAAGCGGCGAATTCCAGGGAGACGATTTCGTTTTCAGTGATGAGCGGAAGAAGAATATCAACTCTCAATACATGTTTTCCTACGCGTATCACCTCTGGAGAGGTTTGGTGGCGGGAGCGAATGTCAACCTTCTGACTCAGTCTAATTTCGGAGAGGATACCGACATCAACATCGGTTTGGATCTGGGGTTTTCTTACAGGCTGCTGTATCATCAGTTCTGGGGGCAGCATTCAGTCGGAATCACATACAGAAATCTGCCTATCCCTCAGGTGGGAGATTTCAACCGGGTAGAATATTCACCGCTACTCAAGGCGGCCTACAACGCCTCCTTTTTTCACAAAACGCTTGAATTAGACGTTCAGTTCAACCTCAAGGATTTCACTGCGGATCCCCGGGAGTTTCTTCATGGGCGGAGGGATCACGAGTGGGATGTAATGGTGGGAGGTTCCTACTGGTTTCTCAGGTATGTAGGTGTAAAAGGCTATGTGGAAATAGACAAGAGAAGGTCTGTTGAATCGTTCGGGCTGGCGGGTGCTTTCAATCTTCCCCACATCAACCGGGGCAAGGATCTGTCTTTTTTGTATCAGTACCGGGACGAAACCAGGAGTAGTCTATTGGGAACTCATTCGGTGTATCTCAAAACCGATTTCGGAAAGCACCGGGAGGAGATTTACGCTCAGAGAATAGGGCGGGATGCAAGCGTTTCGGCCAACAGCCTCTACAACAAAGCCATGAAACTCTACTACAAGGGGGAGTACTGGGAAGCTTACTTCATTTACGGCCGTATTCTTTCCGAGTTTCCAGATTTCTACAAGAACGATCTGGTTTTGTATCATGCCGGATCGTGTCTGGAGGAGCTGGACATGCGCGAAGAGGCTGTAAAGGCTTACCAGAGTGTGAAGGGGTTTTTCCCGCTCAGCAATATCGTGCAGAATGCCGATCTCGGGTTGATGAGAGTACATTACCGTCAGAATCACATAAGTCAGGTGCGCAGTCAGTATGTCGAGCTGAACAAACCGGGCGTGAATGATTCTATAAGAATGCATGGGTCCTATCTTCTCGGGCAGGCTCAGATGCGTACGGGTGAATTCCGCTCTGCCGTTTACCAGTTTGAGATGGTCAGTGACACTCATCCCGATTACATTCTTGCTCAGCTGAGTCTGGCGGCCTGTCACGCAAATCTCAACTCCGGTATGCATCTGGTGATGAGCAGTCTTGAAAACTGTATAAATTCCAAAGCTGTCACTCCGGCACAGAAGGAAGCCTACAACAGGGCCTGTCTGCTTCTTGGGTACGCTTTTTATGAGGAAGGGGCGCTGGCCAAGGCGGTGACTGCTCTGAGGATGGTTGAAAAGGGCAGCATGTATTACGATGAGGCGCAGCTGGGGCTTGGCTGGAGTGCTATCAAGGCCCGTCAGTGGAGTGACTGTATCAGGGCCGGACGGTATCTAAGGAATTCAAAAACAGATTTTGTCTTGAGATCGGAGGGGGCTCTTATTGAGTGTTACGGCCATATGATGGAGAAACGATACGACAAGGTGGTTGACATACTCACTCCCGCACTCGAAAGAGTTACCGAATATCGTACGATTTCTTACGATAGTGTCCAGTCCAGAACGGACAGTTACAATATGAATCGTCTGCAGTACGGCGAACTTGCCATCGAGGTGGTCAGATTGGCCGGACGCGGCGGAATGGTGGATGCCGGGAGCATAAAGGATCTTCGTGAAAACTGTGCCGGAGTAAAGGAGGATATCGATTCCCATTACAGGTTCATGGACAGGTACAACCGCAGTCTCTTTTTCGCCCGCGGTATGGAAACGATCAGGGAGGATATGGAATACGCACTTGCCAAGGCGCATAAACTCAGCAGCAGCTCCGAGCTTCTGGAATCGAATCAGATTATGAATGATAGGGAAGAGGAGCTGAATGAAGAGATAAGAAGACTTGAACGCGAAGCGGAGAAAGCTTCGGAGGAGGGGATGTATGAATAAGGAGAGTAGGTTTGGGACAATCGTGATAATGATTGTTGCAGCATTTGTCCTGTTTGCCGAAACTGCGGCGCAGATAAGCATTCAGGGTTTGGTCAGGGATACGGAAGGAAATCCGGTAAGCGGAGCCGTTGTTATTCTGCCTTCGCGAGGTGTTTCCACTCTCAGTGATGCCGGGGGGAACTATGCCATTGAGGCAAGTTCGGTTATGAGGGGTAGTGTGTTCGGGAGTCAAAGTACTCTTGCTTATCAAAATGGCAAGCTGAATCTCCAGCTTGAACGCGATACACATATAAAGCTTGAACTCTTTGGTCTTGACGGAAAAAAACTTTGGGCCGTTGCGGACCGCATTTTTTCAGCCGGGGCACATGTTTTTCCAATCGATCGGGCATACAGAAATCAGATGCTGCTTGTGCGTGCGTCAGTGGGTAAGCAGGTATATATGGGGAAGCTGACCGGTTTCAGCACGCAGCCGCAACCGGGCAAGCTTGCAAAGAGCACCGGTGCGCTTGCTTTCAGTGATACTATCAGGGCTTCCAAGGCCGGTTTCAAGTCTCAGACAATCGAGCTTACAAGTGAGCAGGGTACGGTTGATTTCGAACTGGAAAGGCTTGAGAGCGATGTGGGAACCTCTCCTATCGATGATGGCTCAGCGGATCGTATCGCCCGTAATGGAAAGGACCAGTATTTCTGGGGCGATATGGGCGGATATGAAGCACCTATAGTAAAGGTCACCACCGCACAGAGCGAGGATGCGGTGGATATGGCGATTGTGTTCAATCCCGGATTCGTGGACAACACCTACGGAACAGGTTCGGTGGGCTGGAGTCCCAAGAGAGGGCACACCTGGAGGGATCTTTATAAGAGTGATCATGTGGAAATCGCGGCCGTAAACGGAGACGGGGATACAGTGTTTCACGGCAGAATCGATCTGATCGGTCCGACTCAGAGTGTACCATCGGGGTATGCCAGCCTGGGAGTAACCGGGGATGACGGAGTTGTCTATAAGGGATCAGCTTCGGATATCATCTCTTTCGGTACCTCACTCTGCGACAACATAAACTACTATGGGTATCCGGATCTGGAGAATTCTCCATCTACGGATGCCACCTATGCTCCAAATCCCGATTATCCCTACTTTCAGTTCTACACCGCCTACAGGATCACCTTTAAACCGGAGATTTTCGGAGAGTCCGGATTTGGCGAGGTGAGGATGACCTCCGTGCATGCTTCTCCGGCCAAAACACCTGATGAGACTATTCAGGTCACTGAGAAACCTGCTCCTGTAAAGGGAAGCGAGGACGACCCGTTCAGGTTTTATAACCCGCCGTCTGATCCCAATGATCCCGCAGACCCGGGCGATCCCGGTGATCCGACAGACCCCGGTGATCCGACAGACCCCGGTGATCCGACTGACCCCGGTGATCCGACTGACCCCGGTGATCCAACAGACCCCGGTGATCCAACAGACCCCGGTGATCCAACAGACCCCCCGATAGTGGGTTGATAATGAAAGGCCCGTCCCCCAAGGACGGGCTTTTTGCTTGTGGTGCGCCCGGCAGGGGGCACCCGGTTTAGAGGTGTGACGGAGATGTTCCAGAAGTCAGTGACACCCGAACTAGAAACTGAACGTTAAAGTGACCGCCGCGAAGTGAATTGTGGAGAAAGCGGAAAATGACTAGCTGATTTACAGTAGTGCTTCATGCCGGATGATCCAAAAGTCTTCGCCAATTGACCTTTGCTGGGGTAACCGTAAGGAATAATCTGGAATATATAGTAGAA
>JBKHHW010000104.1:0-10575 GCA_046538945.1 Chitinispirillaceae bacterium
AGCTGAGCGGAAACATGAAAATAGCCATCCTGGAGCTTAAAGGTGTTATAGGCGCTCACCGAGGTACACAGCTTCTCCTCATCGACCAGGCGTTTGTAAAGTCTTCCGCTTCTTCCGGACAGTATACTTTCAGCAATATCCAGAGAGTACAGATGGTTGTGGGGGTAACCCGGTGTGTGGAACATGACATCGATTCTGGGCTCTGCTTCCTCTACTACTGTAAAGCGAGTCTCTCCTATGGGTGCTGGTTCCCGGGTAACCACTTCAGGCTGCATCTTCTGCGCCGGAGGGATCTTCCCGAAGTACCTGTCGATATCTTTGAGAGCATTTTCAGGTTCAACGTTGCCCACCAGCACGATAAGTGCATTGTCGGGGGTGTAGTACTGATTGATGTGCTGCATGAGCTTGTCTGTGGTATAAGCTCGAATGTCCGATTCCCATCCGATGACCGGTAGCCCATAGGGATGGGCTGTGAAAAACAGCGCGTTCAGTCTTTCCCAGTAGTGGTGAAGCGGGCGGTTATCGTAACGCATCCGCCGTTCCTCTGTGACCACATCCTGTTCGCTGTGAAATTCGCGAAGAACCGGATTCTGCATGCGGTCCGATTCGATCCAGTAGAAAAGCTCCACTTTGTTGCGGGGCAGAGTCACGATGTATGCGGTCATATCCTGAGCGGTCCAGGCATTGAGACTGGTGCCGCCGTTGTTGCTGTAAATTTCCCAGATCTCATCCTTCTTGATAAACTGACGCTGTTGTTGCAGTGTTTTGAATATCTCCGATCTGTATAGGTTATACAGGGAGTCGTTTTCGTTCAGCCTGGCTTTCTGCAGCAGAACATCCAGGGAGTCTATTTTATTCAGATAGGGGAGTTCCTTCTGGTAGTCTTTTGTTCCCAGCCGTTTTGTACCCTTGAACATCATATGTTCATACATGTGTGAAAGACCAGTCGTCCCTGGACCTTCATTCATTCCACCCACGAAATAATAGAGTCTGCAGCTTACCACTGCCACATTCGTATCGGGTACAAT
Source organism: Chitinispirillaceae bacterium (assembly GCA_046538945.1). Classification (GTDB taxonomy): domain Bacteria; phylum Fibrobacterota; class Chitinivibrionia; order Chitinivibrionales; family Chitinispirillaceae; genus JAEZKC01. The sequence goes on from JBKHHW010000104.1 coordinate 1,029, forward strand.
GATGACCCGCAACCCGTTTTCCAGTGTATCATAGGTAACAGGTATATCGATCTTCTCAGCCACTGCCATGCCGGTCATACCAGCCAGAAGTAGAGCGGTCAGAATTCTTCGCATATTGATCTCCAGTCTGATGTAGAGCTCCTCCAGGATGCAATTAATCGTGTTTGTGCAACTTTGTATTCCTGAGTACGTTTCGGCTATTTATTGATTGCTTTGTTCTTCGGTCTGCTCAGATTCGTTGCATCAGAATCCCGGCAATCTGTTGATCGTTCAAAGTGACCGGGTTTTTCTTGCTGTTGCTGTCCTTTGAAAGCGATTCGACATCAGCGGTCGAAACTCCGAATTCCGAAAATGCGGGAATCTGCAGCTCTGATGTGAGTTTTTCAAGATAAGCAATAAGCATACCGCAGCCGTCTTTTGTGCTTGCGGCCTGCTTTGAAAGGAGCAGCTCAGCTGTACGGGAGTACTTTCGAAGTATCGGGTGTTCTGAATTTTTTTTCTCTAAAGAATCTATCGTGATCTCGGTGACCGGTCCCAAAAGTAACCCGCATGCTACTCCGTGAGGCACGGAGTGCCTGGCTCCCACAACCGGAGCTATACCATGAACAGCTCCCAGCCCGGCATTGGCCAATGTGATTCCTGAGACAAGCGAAGCGTAGGCCATGGCACTTCTGGCGTTCAGATCGGAACCGTCCCGTACTGCATTAATGAGATTGGGCTCGATAAGCGGCAGGGCTTTTTCCACCAATGAATCTGTAATCGGCGAAGCTGACGTGGACACGTAGGATTCGATCAATTGAGTCAAGGTGTCCATTCCGCAGGCGGAGGTCACGCCTTTTGGACAGGAGGTGGTAAGCTGCGGATCGACAATCGCCACATCCGGGACGAAAGATGTGTGCCGAACAGACCGTTTCATTTCCTGAGAGCCGCTTACGGTAATCACTGCATTTGCACTGGCTTCACTTCCCGTTCCGGAGGTCGTGGGCACAGCAACGAACGGCACTTTTGTTCCGGGATGGGTGCTGGTGGCGATTCCTTCGATGTAATCCCGGATACTTCCTTTCACGGGCAGTATGGCGGATATCGCTTTTCCGGAATCCAGAACACTTCCACCACCTATCGCCACGACCGTGGTGATACCAGCATTTCTGAATCTGCCGCAGACATCGTCAATGAACTGATCTGTGGGTTCGGTTGAAACGGAGACGCGTTCATAGGAGATACTTTGTTCTGAAAAGAGAGTTTCGATTTTCTCTCTGTATGAACTGTTGTCGAAAGAGTTTCTTCCAGTAACGAGCAGTAGTTTCTTACCCCATTTGGAGGAAATTCTTCCCAGTTTCAGGATACTGTCGATACCGAAAAGTATCGAAGGGGTTCTGTAGAATGAGAAGGATTCGAGCAAATTCAATCTCCAGGTGATCAGGGTTTGACGGCTTTGTAACGAATGCCTTTACGGGGCTGTTCCATCCAGTCGGCCACAGCGTCACGCCAACGTTTGTAATGGGAGGTTTCCTTGTGTGCTGCCGCGTCTTCCGATGATTCGTACGCTTCGTAAAGCAGAAACGAGGTTGGATCATCTTCGCTCTGAAGCACATCAAAGCGTCTGTTTCCCGGTTCTTTGACCGAGTTTTCATGATTGAGGACTGTTTCTTTGATGAAATCCTCGACCTTATCCTTTTTCACTTTCACCATAACTGTGGTTACAATCATAACCCATGCTCTTTCGTTTTGTTTTTGGAAGTGCTTTCAATATTCTCTGATTGAGTCCGAATCGTTCAACTGTAAAGAATTGGCATGTTTTGGTTCATGCGGGAAATGTAGCACTGTAAAGGTAAGATACTAAATTCGAACCATTGGGAATAGGGATTTATTTATTTTGGAGCAGATAGGAGACTGCATGAAGAAAATTCGGTTGGCGCTCTGCCAGAATGTTCCGGGACATGAAGCGGAAGAGAACGTGAATAACGCACTGGGCCTTGTCCGCAAAGCTGCCGGGGCCGGAGCAGATCTGGTTTGTTTACCCGAAATGTTCTATTATCCCTATGAACTGTCGAGATTGCATCAGTTGGCCTCTCTGGAAGAGGATGTAAAGTCGAATTTCTCCCAGATAGCCGGAGAGCTGGGAATTCATCTGTGTACAGGATCATTTGTCACTGAAAAAAATGGTGGTTTTTTCAATACTACACTGCTGTACGGGCCTGATGGAGAATTGATTCACCTTTATAACAAGAGTCACCTGTTTGATGTGTCCTTTAAAGGGCTTGAGGTGAAAGAATCTGATTTCTTTTCAGCGGGGAATAAGGTATCCTGTGCCAAAACCTCATTGGGAGTGATAGGGGCAGCTATCTGCTATGATGTGCGCTTTCCTGAACTGTTCAGAAAACTCTGTCTGCAGGGAGCGGAGCTGGTGCTGGTGCCTGCCGTTTTCAATCATATCAGTGGCCCGGCTCACTGGCATTTGATGATGAGGGCAAGGGCGGTGGAGAACCAGTATTTTCTGGCAGCTGTTTCGCAGGGAAAAAGCAGTTGCTCTTCTTACAAAGCGTACGGCCATTCGCTTATCGTGTCACCCTGGGGAGAGGTGCTGGCTGAAGCGGGGGAGGGAGAGGAGATCGTTTTCGCTGATCTTGATCCGTCTGAAATATCTGAAACCAGGCAGCGGTTGCCGCTTTTGCGTCATCGGAGAACAGATCTGTATTGATATATTAGCCTCAGAAAGGAGTCCCGGTATGGGTGTTTACAGGTTAGGTGAAGGAAAAATCATTGCCGGAATATGTTCCGGAATCGCAGACAAGTATAAAATCGATGTGACACTGGTCCGCCTGGCTGTTGTATTTCTGACAATATTCACCGGTTTTTGGCCCGGGGTGATCACTTATCTGGTCGGATGGTTTCTGATTCCGGAAATCGATCACCCGAAATCCCCTCAAAGCTGAAACAAAAAATTCGACCCGCGGTTCTGTAATGGTTCCGCGGGAAGACCCTGTTTTCTAGCTTGATTTGTAAATAATTCTGTTATTACAAGTTGCAATAACCTGGAAGTCATGATAAAATAATGAAAAATTTATTTCATGACAGGAGTAACCGTGGCGCAACTTGAAGATTTGAAAGTTGATCAGCTATTAATTAAATTGCGTCAGTTGCATGACAAAACAGATCGTCTTCAGGAACATTTGGACCGGATCGGTGATATATCCTCTGCAATAATCTACGTCCTCGATCAGGAGGGCTGCTTCACTTTTGTGAACAGGGCTGTTGAGGAGATCCTCAAGTTCTCACCTGATGAACTCATCGGCCGGCACTTTTCCACTATCATGACCAGAGAGGAGTTCGAGCGGGTAAGCCGGAATACCGTGCTGCCCAGAATAGCCGGACAGGTTACCGGCATTTCGAATGCTCCGAAACTTTTCGATGAACGGAGAACCGGAAACCGTAGAACCAAGAATATGGAAATCAAGCTTCTGACCAAAAAATCGGATGATGTCCGCATTCTGATTGGGGATGTGGCCGGGATTGTGGAAGTTGAAGGTGCTTACGGCGGCAGGAAAAAATGCATGAACAGCAAATCTGAAACGTTTTTGGGTAGTCAGGGAGTCATTTTCGATATAACCAAGTATAAAAAAGCCGAACGGGAGCGTCTTGAGCTTCAGAGACGCCTTTTTGAAGTTCAGAAGATGGATGCGATCGGCAAACTTGCCGGTAAAGTGGCCCATGATTTAAACAACAAGCTTGGAAGTATTATCGGGTCTGCGGAAATTCTCCGGCAGGATTTTGATAAATTTGGCGATAATCACTCTATGTACCTTGATACGATTCTTTCGGCTTCAAAGCATGCTGCAGAACTTTCCAATAGGCTGCTTGAGTTCAGCAGAAAAGGTGAGAGCGGATATGCTAATGTCAATGTTCACGAACTAATAGACAATGTGATGGAGTTTGTGAAACCGGTCATGGAAGAGAACATAAGTGTTCACCGCATCCTCCTCTCCCAAAATTCTGTAATCATGGGATGTTCCAGCCAGCTCCAGAATGCGCTCTTGAATTTGGTGTTGAATGCTTGTGAAGCCATAGGCAAAGGTGGCGGAATCCTCACTGTGGAAACAACTGATGTTCTAGTTGATGGCGACATGGAGTGCAGCCATTCCTTCCCGATCAATCCCGGGGAGTATATGATGATCACAATCCAGGATACCGGAGTTGGAATGAATGAAGAGGTGAAAAGGAGGCTGTTTGAGCCTTTTTTTACCACCAAGTCAGTCGGGAAAGGGATCGGTTTGGGGCTTGTGAGTGTCCGGGACTGTGTCAGGAATCACGGTGGATTCATTAACGTCGAAAGTGAAATCGGAAAGGGATCCCGTTTCGAAGTTTATCTGCCGAGATATTTCTGAGACTAGAGTATGTGCTGCATCTTTTCCGTCAAAACGACCTTGTGCTTGTTTATGTTACTGCTGCTCAAACTTGGTTGAATCCATTTCATCCAACGGTTTTTTAAGTTTGAGGGATGTGGGAATCTTTTGCTACTGTCTGAGGAATCCAGACATTGTCTCCCTGCTTCAGACTGAGTAGATCCGCTCCCGGATTGTACTTTTTCAAAAGCCAAAGCGGTATCTGCGCATCTGTGCAGATCCTCCAAAGACTCTCCCCTGATCTGATAGTCCTTTTCTCGAGACCTGTCAGCTCGAAACGGATAAAGAAGTCCTCTTCTATCGCCATATGATACTCCAGACGCTCCACTTCGAATTTCTTCAGGTCACTTGATGAGCCTATGGGGAGAGAAATGTTGCTGCCCCAGTAAATCGGTTTCCCGTATTCCATGTTATTGTGCCTGCGGATCTGGCTTGCCGTTATGCCCATCCATTCGGCAAAGTGTCCTATGGTTTCACCTACGGAAACTCTTATTTTGACAGTTGATGCGCCCGGAGCGACGGTCATGCCCAGGTCATACACTTCCGCATCAAAATGAGTCGAAAGGGTAGGCTTCTCGGAGGATTCGGGTGAAGGGTCTGGAACAGCCTCCTTGAAGATTGTGGATTTGAGTGAATCGGCTGGAACAGATTCATCGAAGATTTTTTCTTCTGTTTGCTCCAACTCCCGGGTAACGTTCTGCTCTTTACTTTGCTCTTCCTTTTTTGATTTTTCCGCTTTCCGGGCGATCAGTATTTTGTCCTTTCCTGTATCATCGCAAGGTATAAGCAGAACTTGTCCCACATATATTCTGCCCCTTCGAGTAATATTGTTCACCTCCGCTAAATCATTCATGGAAACGCCAAACCGTCTCGCTATGGTGTAGAGATTATCTCCTTTCACAACGGTATAATATCCGCCGCCTGAAGGGGATTGCTGCTTGGGTAATTTTCGCAGAAGGGCCACTGTTTCAATTGGATTCATTTCTAACGGCAGATTGACTTTGTAACCTTTGGGAATAAGCCTCTGGTACCTGAAAACAACCGGTCGTATGGAGGGATTCAAATCCTTGAATGTCTGTTCTGCAATACCTAAGGACTCACACAGCAGTGAAGGATTGACTCCGGATGGCAGTTCGATGCTAATGGCCTGAAAGCGAGACTGCCATTTGATTGTTTTAAAATAAGTCGAGGGGTTTTCTGCAATCTGCAGCACAGCAACAAAACAGCTGTAGAAGTTTTTGGAGGCAAACTTGAATGAGGCGCTTTCATGTTTTTCCAAAATCAGGGCGATATCGTTGCTTCCCAGAGATCTTACTGCCCTTCTTATTCCGTTCGGGCCGTAATTGTATGCGGTTATGGCAAGGGGCCAGGACTGGAACATGTTGAAATTTGATTTCAGGAATTTCACTGCCGCATAGGTGGACAGAATCGGGTCTCTTCGTTCATCGAACAGGTAATCAATGCGCAGGTAACTTTTTCCTGTTGGACGCATGAATTGCCATAAACCGGCCGCTCCGGCTTTTGAGTAAGCTTTCGGATCAAAAGACGATTCCACATGAGGCAGATACTTGAGCTGTTCCGGCATATCATGCTGTTTCAGTATGGCGGCAATAGTATCGAGGTACATCGATGAACGCTCCAATCCGCTTTTGAACCTCTCTTTCTGGCCGGTTTGAAAACGGATACGTTTTTCAGCTCCTTTCAGTGCCCCGTCGGGAGCGAGCTTGAAGAGGGCGGCGATCTCCTTTTCCTGCTTACCCCATTTTTTCTGTGATGAATCCTGGAGGATGCCAATCGATCGTGCGATCTCGTCCCGTTTGCGATCTATGAAATCACTCCGTTTTTTGCCTAACATGTCGCCGGTTCTGATCTTGCCGTATACGATTTGGGGATATTCCCTGTCATGCAGCAGACCCTCTTTAAGAGATACTTCCGTATAGATGCGGATCCAGAATGCCACATTTTCTTTTATGATATCCGGAACTGGAAAAGCCTGTTGAGGTACATCCGCTTGAATACAGAAAACCAACAACAAAAACAGAATCGTCTGTCTGGATATGATATGCATAGAAGCCTTCAAGTTTTCCTCCTCAAAACCACACGGGTTTCAGTTCTGATGCCTGTTGAGTACCGGATGCAAGAGTGTATCGGTGCGTGTGAATGCAATACAACAGAACCTTAGATAAGAATGAATGTTACTGTTTTTGAGAAAAAAAGTCATCCGATTTCTGGAGAACTGAAAGACTGTATATCAAATAGCTTGCCTGAAACCTTGAATTATTTTAGAATATCAGTTACGGATGATTCAAAATCTGCTCCGGAATACAAAGCAGGCTTTTTTTTCAGATTTGGCACCTATGAGAATTGCACCAAAAAAAGAAGCCCCAACTGACTTATCTTTGTCTCTAAAAGGCGGTGACAAGAGTCTTTTTGGGCCGCTTTTCGAAAATGCACCCGATTGCTGTTATATTCATGATCTCAATGGTGAATTCAAGGCATTTAACAGGGCTGCTGAATCACTACTGGGGCTGGACCGCAGGCAGGTAACCGGTACGGATTTCAACTCCTGTGGATTTCTGGAAGGTGAAAGCCGACAGCTCGCCTTTTCTCTTCTGGAAAAAAACAAAAAGGGGTGCCCGATAGGTCCGGTTGAGCTGGAGTTAACTCTGTTCGGTGATCGTCGGATTTTTGTCGAAGTACGTAGCTATCCTGTTGAAATTGAGGGAACAACGTATGTTTTAGGGATTGCCAGAGATGTTACGGAGAGAAAAGAGCGCGAAAAGAGAGAAAAAAAACTTAATCACGATCTTTCCTGTCTTGCGCATACGGCAAATCAGTATGTAGGTCTTTCCTCCGAGCAGGATGTGTATGCTCTGATATCGGAGCAGCTCAGAAGGCTAGTCCCTGATGCAGTCGTGGTAGTGAATTCCTATGAGCCCAGAACTGACAGCCTGGTGATCAGAGCCGTGTCTGGTCTGGGAGATATTGATTTAGACGTGCGCAGCCTGATTGGTGGAGATGTCATCGGAATGGTTTTCACTCTGGAAGACCATGTCCGGGAAGAGCTCCGTAGTGGAAAAATGGTTGAAATTTCCGGTGGATTGTATGATTTCTGTTTCGGCAGATTTCCCAGATCCATTATCGGTGTTTTGGAGAAAAAGTGGGGTGTAAAATATGTATATACTGCCGGATTCAGCAGAAACGGAAAGCTGTTTGGCACTATGACAATTCTGGTTGAGAATGAGTTGTACGATGAGGATATGGAGGTGTTGAATGCATTTGTCGATCAGACCGCCCTGGCAGTGCATCGCAAATGCACCGAAGACAGGCTTTGTGAAAGCAACCAGCGTTACAGAACTGTTGTGGAAAGTATAGGGACTGGAATCGCGGTGATCGACAGTTTTTTCAGAGTTGACACTGTGAATTCCTACATGAAGAAATGGTTTCCGAAACTGGTTGACCCAACAGGGCAACCCTGTTTAAAAGTGTTTGAACCGATATGCAGCTCCCAGATGTGCAAAACCTGTCCGGTCAGTCAGACTTTCGAGGACGGAGAAGTCCACAGAAAAATCATCCGCATGAAAAATTCCTCCGTGCCTTTGCACATGAGGATGGTTTCATCTCCATTGAAAGACAACTCCGGTAAGACAACATCCGTTGTGCTTGTGGTCGAGGATGTATCTGATTACGTCTCACACGAGCGATGTCAAAGAGAGCAGATCGTTTTCCTTCAGCGCCTTATTGATTCCATACCGAATCCGGTTTTCTACAAAGACAGGGAACTGAAGATTCAGGGCTGCAATGCCTCATTTGAGCGTTTTACAGGTTACTCGAAAGAATATGCGGTCGGGAAGACATTCGGGGAACTTGGTCTGGAGAAGACTGCGGCTGAAGCGTTGTTGAAGGAACGTAATCTTCTCCAGAGACCCGGGACTCAGATATATGAAACAAAGGAGAGGTGTGCGGAAGGCAGTGTCAGGGATGTAGTATACAGTAAAGCTTCCTACTGTTCTGAAGACGGGAAAGCGTCAGGGCTGGTGGGTGTTATCATCGATATTACCGATAGAGTAAAAACCGAACGCATGCTCGCTGAAGCTACACGCCTGGCTCAATCTGCCGTTGAAGCCAAAAATGAGTTCATAGCCGGTGTCAGCCATGAGATCCGCACTCCCCTGAGTGCCATTCTGCTTGCTTCTGAAGCTCTTCACCGCACAGATCTGGATTCTGAAAATCAGGAATACGCTTCCATTCTCCACCAGTCTGCACATATTCTGATGAATTTAGTAAATGATGTTCTGGACTTTTCAAAAATGCAGAGCGGCAAAATGGTGGTCGAGAAGGAGGTTTTCAATCTCAGGAATCTTACTGATGAAATTGTCAGGTCGTTTTCCTTGCAGGCCGAAGCCAAAGGGATCAAGCTTGCAGTTGATCATGACAGGGCTTTGCCTTTTGAATGTATCGGTGATTCGGGGAAAATCCGGCAAGTGCTCAGTAATCTCTTCAGCAATGCTTTGAAATTCACGTCCAGCGGTAGGATTCTTCTCACTGTGAAACAGGTGCGGAAGGAAGACAAAACTTTTGATGTGTTGTTTTCAGTTTCGGACACCGGAATGGGAATAAATTCGGATAAGCACGATCTGGTTTTTGACAGTTTCGTTCAGGCCGATGGGGCTGTGGGGAAAAAGTACGGGGGGACTGGATTAGGGCTTTCTATATGCAAACGTTTGGTCGAACTTATGGGGGGCAAGATCTGGCTTGAGAGTGAGGTTGGTGAAGGAAGTACGTTTCATTTCCAAATAAAACTCGAGGAGCATGTGTAAAATGGATAGTATTCTGGTGATAGATGATGAGCTCATAATCCGTGAAATGATTCAGACCATCCTTGAGGACGAGGGTTTCAGGGTTCATCTGGCTTCCGATGGTGGGGAGGGACTTAAGCTGTGCCGTGACATTCCTGATGTCAAGCTGGTCATAACCGACATAGTCATGCCTGAAAAGGAAGGACTTGAGACCATTCACGAACTGCGCAACATAACACCTGGATTGAAAATCATGGCCGTAAGCGGAGTGGGGAACAAAGATGCTTACCTGAAGATGGCAAAAAGTCTCGGAGCGGATCTCATTCTTCCCAAGCCGTTCAGTGC
>JBKHHW010000105.1:0-10502 GCA_046538945.1 Chitinispirillaceae bacterium
AGAACTGGAAATGGTCTCTGTTTTCACTCGGCTATCAGCTTGTTTTCGCGTGGGGCGCAGCCACGGCAGTATTTCAGATCGGATCATTATTGGGAATCAGGTAAAAGCATCAGCCCCGGCTGCACAAGCCGGGGCTTTTGCAAACACGAGTCAGAAGCACCAAATCAAATATCACTTACAAAAAGGAGATGTTCTTATGAACAGACGTTCGATTATAACTGCGGCAGTTCTTGGCCTTCTAACATTCCAGGCTCACGCCGCACGTCCCTTCACCGTTGATGACGCAGGTACGGTTGAAAAGCAAGGATTCGAAGTGGAGGTGGCATCCGACTTTGGGAAAGATGCCTTTGACGGAGGCATCGGTTTAAAACACGGACTCACCGATCGCATGGATATAGGAATCGGTTTCGGCTATACGGCACTCCCTGAAATCGATGCACAGCACTCGCCTCTTGAAATCGGGTTAAAGTATGCCCTTGTGCCCGATTTTCTGTCAGCATCCTTGAGCGGCTCTTTCGGGGAACCCGGTTACGCGGTCAACATGATTGCATCAAAGCCGCTAGGCATTGCTTCTTTACACCTAAACTTAGGCCTGGAAACCCAGTCATCCGTGAATGATAGAGCGGTTACTTACGGTATGGCCGCAACTTTCGAAACCGGCCGCATCACAAGCGGAATAGAAATCGCCGGAGCCGATGACTCTATGAATTGGTGGCAGATTGGAGCGCAGGTGTCGGTACTTGAGTGGCTTGCTGTGGATTTGGGGCTGGGAGGTGATTTCGAGAGTGAGAAGTCTTTTACAGCCACAAGCGGTGTATGGATAGGTTTCTGATGATGTGCATAGGGGGCGTCAGTTTTGCCCCCTGTATCAGGCTTGAAAAGCGGCCAGGAGTAAAAAGAGAAATGGAAGTATTCCAGCATCATATTTACGAATACAAAAAGGGTCTGCGCAGGATGGTGCTTCACACAGCTCCTGCCCAGCATGAAGAGTGGATATCAAGAAAGCTTGCCGCACAGGGTATAACTCATCTTATAGTACCCGTAAGCGAATCAAAGATCAACGTTTTCTTTGGTGATCCCGAATATATCAAGGTGATCCAATCTTTCGGCAAACTCAACCTGGTAGAACTCTCGGATGAACAGGATTTCATTCTTGGGGCACTTCTGGGTTATGATCTGGCACTGCAGTGCAAACGCCTGCTCAGGCGAAGGAATGCCGCCGGAAGAATCTGCTCTTGTGGATAGTTTCTCAACTCTTTCCAAAAGCATAAAATGAAAGTCTGAACAGCATGGACACATTTATTTCGTGCTACTCACAAGATTCTACTCCGATAACCACACTTAAGCCTTTGATACCCGAAAAATGGAAAGGGTGAGTGATCAGCTCACCCACCCATAAGTTTACCAGTATTTCAATGCTCTGATTACAGATGAACTGAACTAGCCCGGTACGCTTGTCGAAAACGGCAGCTCAATAGTAAATGTAGTCCCTTCCCCGGGCTTTGATTCGACAAAGATCTCTCCCTTGTGTGCCTTGATTATTCCATAGACCACCGAAAGGCCAAGACCAGTTCCTTCCTTTTTCTTTTTGGTAGAGAAAAAGGGATCAAAAACACGCTCGATCTGATCGGGCGGGATACCGATTCCATTGTCTTCCACCTGAATCCATACGCGATTAGAATTTTGCGGAGAAGTCCTGAGACGGAGCGTAATCAGCCCATCGGACTTTTTCCCGATAGCATCGCGCGCATTTATCCCCAGGTTCAGGATGCACTGATGGATTTTGGTGGAATCTCCGAATATGACAAGCGATTCCCGGGGCATCTCGATATTCATATTCACTGAAAAGGACGTGGAGCCGCGTATAAGAGCGAACGTTTCCTGCATTAGCTCACCAAGATCAATTTCGTTCATCTCCACCTTGTCTTCACGGCTGAAAGAGAGCAGTTTTTTCACCAGATCACTTGCCCGACTGGTAGCACTGAGGATTATATCCGCCTGGTTGCGAACTTTCTCCTCATTCGCCCGCGTTGCGATAATGTGGGCATACCCGCATATTGCCGTCATGATATTGTTGAAATCGTGAGCCAACCCACCAGCCATCTGGCCCAGAAGTTCCATGCGATGTGTTTTTATGAGCTGCTCGTTGAGTTTTTTGGTTTCAGTTATGTCGATTCCGATCCCGGCAAGCCCGATGCCGTTTTCCTCAAAGATCTGATACGAATTGAATGCAATAGTCTTCCATTCACCGGATTTCGTCCTGAAGTCAACTTCCTGCAGCCGCGTTGGGCATTTAAGAACCTCTTCGAACAACTGATCTGTATCAAGATCTGCTTGCGGGGAGATCAACGTACTGAAATGCATCTCTTTTAATTCTTCCTCACTGTATCCGGACTGGGCCACCATGGCGGGATTTGCATAAATGATATATCCCTCAACATTGATCCCGATTATAAGAGCCGGTGAGTTTTCATAGAGCGAACGATATCTGTCTTCCGCCAGCATAAGCTTTCGCTCCATAAGTTTTGATTCGGTTATATCACGTATGCTGATAATGAAGCCGGATTCACGATGAGCACTTTCCACCCACACGATAGTAGTCTGCCCGATACGCTCCTCGCCATCACATCTGCGAAACGACAGCTCCACCGTTTTGGGCGCACGCTGCATTCGGCAGTTTTTTACTGCTTTACTGAAGAGTTCCCTGTCCGATTCATTACTTGTAAATTCACGAAACATCTTTCCCTCAGCTACCCTTCCCGCCCCAATCAGCCCCGCAAAACTGGTATTTGAAAATTCTATGATCAGTTTTTCGTTCAGCCACACCACCGATTCCTGCATATTCTGCATTATATGCGAGTAGAAATCGCGAATGGACAGGATCTCTTTATACTGCTGCTGGAGCTTGTAATGGTTTTCCTCCATGTGGCGAATTATTGCATAGTGATCACGAACACGGGAGAAGAACAGATTTCTGATTTTCCCGAAAACCGATGGGATTTCATCCCACATGAAAAGATATTCACATGAGGATGCTCCCTTTGCTGCACACTGTAACTCCTCTATCCTTATATTGCGATATCCCTTAAGCTCCAATACTGCATATGCAAACCCCTGATTGAATCTGCATATCTGTTCTGAATATGCCCCTTTACGAAGAGGTGTGAAACGCAATACGCCTCTCCCCTTCCCTTCCATACGCACTTCGGTCATCAGATTCTTATGAATGTTTTTCGCGATATGCGCAGAGATTTGCTGGATGATTACCGGAAGCGGGGCTATTTTGAAGAAAAAGAACTGAAAGCCTGAAATATGTTCTTTTAACACTCTGCTTCCCAGTGAATAGAGCGGGTTGGGCTCATCGGATAGAGCCGTCTCTATGTTTGCGGCCATATGCGACCACACTTCGGCACTGGTCCATTCATAGGGATTAAGGCAGATATCCCGAAACGATTCTATACCTTCAAATATCCGCCGATCCGCAACATCGTGCTCTTTAGCGTATTTGTATATAAGCGCCAGATTGAAACAGGCGACTTCCCGTGATTGCGTCGTTTCACTTTTAGAGAGCTCTTTTTGCATCCACTATCACCCTGATATCCATAACCGTGTTATTGTGACATTATCGCAAGATAAAGACATCGCCACTTCAACAGATAAATAGGGAATGATTTTATCATTGATATCTCTTGATTGCAATGACTACCTCAGACTGGATTTTTTTGTGGCATTCAGAGTCAGCTCAGGCTTCTTCTCTACCAAGTCATTGATTTTAACTGTTTTATAATCTTACTATTGTGTAAAAAAAACAGTTTCGGCACACTGATTACAGGAGTGATCCGATGAATTCATGAGAAAGATCAACGGAGTGCACTATGAAACATCAGTCCGTACCGGTACAAACGGTGCGAATTCATTTACGATCCCTCCTATGTCTGGTTTGACAGTGGTGCAGTTCTGATAGAAGTTGATGCAAGAAGAAAAAGAGGGAGACTGAAGAAATTCAATCCTGAAGCTCAAAAATAAGTGTGAACCTGAACTCTCCCTTTCAGAAATCACCATACTGCAGGCCCTCGAGTCTGGACTTTTCTGACGTGTTGCTGAACACTTACGGGGTTGTCGGCAACTTTAGCGAGAGATAGATCTTGAGTTGGACGGTGTAAAAATAACTTGCATATATCTGTTTCGGCACCATATATTATAACTAAGATTCCCACACCCAATCAGATAAAATATATATATGAACACCAAACACCTTAGCATTTGTTTAATCAAAACTGCCTTGTTCATCATATTTTTGATATGCTTTACAGCCAACGCCGGAATCCCCTACATTTCACCCGGAATCACTGTAGCCTGGAATTCGAAAAACACTACATCAATTTTCTGGAAATTGTCTTTTGGCCATTTTGATGATTTCGGACCTTGCAATGGCTTCGTAAATATCACAATAGGACAAAGAATTATGGTTGACAACAATTTCGCAAGCGGAAATTATTTCTACACTGAGCTGGAGTCAGGTGTTGTAACCGGAGAACTCATATCCGGAGCGGGAGTGGGGGCTGCATTTATGAAAGATGCTAATGGCAAACGTAAAATGGTACCCAAGGGATCGCTTTTTTCAGGATTCATGCTGTTTCTTAGAATGGATGCAACCCGGCATCAAAAAGAAACTGATTTTGACATAGGAACGATTGCCGTATTTCCAGTAAATGAGCTTCTTTTCCAAAACAACCTGTTTTGGTAATTTTGTATTCTGAAACCAGTTCTGGATGCAGCTCAATGCATCCAGAACCGCACACAAATGGACTGCTGAATAGAAGGACCCATAACAGTTCACACTTTACACACTGATCAGCTTGCAACCAGAACTGCCGATGAGGATACCTCCTGGCTGTGTAGAAATGTATTCACATCTCTACACAGTTGCCCCGGCTACTTGCGATTCTTCACACTCCGCAGTTCTTCTCCTGCCGACGCCCTTGTCGCACCCCGGACCGGACAACGTGCTTCTCCCGTTACTTGCAGGCGTAACTTTGATCTGTGTACTGATCCGCTCCTTCAATGCCGAGACATGGGATATTATTCCGATCAGCTTCCCGTCCTGCTGAAGCCCCGACAGTGTTTCAAGCGCCGTTTCCAGAGCTTCTTCATCCAGAGTACCAAAACCCTCGTCAAGAAAAAGTGAATCCACCCGAACCTTGCGGCTTGCCATCTTTGAAAGACCCAGTGCCAGAGTGAGACTCACGATAAAGCTCTCGCCGCCGGAAAGGTTTCTGGTCGAACGGATCTCACCAGCCTGGTAGTTGTCGATTACATTCAACTCCAGAGGCTGCTGGGTGTCCCGGATAAGCAGATAGCGGTCGGTCATCTTCTCGAGCTGACGGTTGGCATGCGCTACCATCAGTTCAAAGGTCAGCCCCTGGGCAAAGTTGCGATATTTCTTTCCATCGGCGGATCCGATCAGGGAATGAAGCTTATCCCAGCGCAGACACTCCTTTTTCTGAGCTTCTATAACGGTTTGTTTTTCCTTTATGCGCTCTTTGGCGGCTACGTTTTCGGATAACTTGTGATTGAGAGCGGCAATAGCGTCTCTGAGCTGTTTAAGAGCTTCTTCAAGCTCCTTAAACTGCGGCTGGAGCTCCTCGAGTGTTTTCTCTGTGATTTTTCTGTCACTTTCTCTATCCAGATCCGATTCATGTTCTCTCTGTCTGGCTTTAAGATGAGTCTCTCTGTCGTCCAGTTTTTTTGCTTCCGATGCCAGTCCATCCCGGTCCTCAGGGGAAAGCATAGCCGCAACAAAATCTTTTTCATCGGCAAATCCTGCGTACTGAATCTCTGTAGTGAATTCGGCATTCAGCTTCTTCAACTCTTCCTCCTGCTGACCGATACGATTTCTGAGAGAATCCACATCAGTCTTTGTTGATGTCAATTTAGTCTGGAGTTCATCATACAATACTCTTGCCTGCTTTTGAGCCTGCTCGGCATCATAAACTGCCTTTTCCAGACGGGATTCTTCTGTATCGGGATTCTTATCGCCATACAACTCTTTACGCTCACTGACTCCTTCTGCATATTTTTTTCTCAGGAGCTCCAGCTTCTGCTGCTTTTCAGCCAAGACGCTGCTTTGAGTCTCGATGAACACGTCCAGCTGCTTAAGTGAACTGTCAAGATCCGAAATCACCTTTTCGATACTGATCTTTTCTTTTTCTTTGGCCTGGTATTCAGTCATCCTGGCATACAATGTTTTCATTGTTGATTTTGGGTCACTTAAGTCTAGAGCATGACCGAACGGCTGAAGCTTGGCGGAAAGAGCTCTCTGCAGCTCCGCAATCTCACCTTGGATCTTTTCCATGCCACTCTTCAGTTCAGCAATCATTCTTTCGGCAGAAATTTTTCTGTGATCCGCCTCTGTTAGATTCTTTTCACTCTCTGCCAAATTTTTACCAGCACTGATTTCGGTTTCCTCAAGCTTTCTGATCGAAGCTTCCTGTTCTTCCGCGTTGTTTATGAATTGAGTGAGTTCATCGATTTTCTTTTCAGTCTCATCGGGAATGGGAACATTACCCTCCGCATACGGATGCTCCTCTGCTCCGCAGAGCGGACACGGTTTACCATCCTCCAGCTTCGCCCGATGACCCTCCAGTTCCGCGATCTTTTCCAGAAACGCTTTCTCACGCAAAAGTGTTTCCTTTTCGGTGCGGTATTCCCGCAGCAGCCGTCCATCCAACAGAGTATCTAAAGCCTCTTTTCCCTGCCGAAGCTTTTTTGCTGCATCCTCCACGTCCTGCTTTCTGACAAAATGCTGCTTTGTACATTCTTCCAGCTTTTGGTCCGCTTTCCGCAGCTCGGCTCTGGCGTTTTGCTCTTCGGTCACTTTTCCGGCTATCTCTTCTTGTTTTGAAGCCAGAGTCTTCAGCTGCTCCTCAATTCCTGCAAGACCGCTAATCAGCCATTCATCGGATGAATGCCCGGCGAGATATTCATTTACAAGGTTAAGTTTATATTCTTCTTCGGAGCGTCTCTTCTGTTCACTAATACTTTCCTTTTTCTTTTCTTCAATTTTAGCTTCATCCTTTTTACACGCATCTGCGTATTCGACCCCTTCCATTCTCTGTTTATCAAGCTCCTGATCAAGAGGCCTTACCTTTTTTATGATAAGAGCTTCCGCTTTCAACTCTTCTTTAGCCCTGATTGTCAGTTGTTCGAGTGACCGTACCGACTTACCCTGCTCCTTTACCGATTTTTCCAGTTCCGGAAGAACTCTAACTTTTTCTTCCAGAGCAGCTTTATCGTTTGACCTCTGCTTTCGAACTTCCAGGAGAACTGAATATCTGCCGTCCAGAGCTGCCGCTTTAAGTGCCCGGGCCAGCTTGTCACGCTGCGGCTTGAACGCCTCCAGTTCAAACTGAAGTCTGGCCTCCTCTTCTGAGATCGCTACAATCTTCTTTTTCAGATTTTCAATACCGTTCAGCCAATCAACCGCTTTTTCCGTTTCGGTCAGTTTACAGGCAAGCTCGGCTTCCTGTTTCCGTTTACCCTCCAGTTCCAACTTTATCTCTTGTTCCTGTTCGGGTCCCAGAACTACGATACCGCTGGTTTCAGCCTGAAGCAGGTTCAGTTTTTCCCGTTCATCTCTCTGACGTTCATGAACCCGCCTTGATATTTCCGAATAGATTTCGGTTCCAGTGATCTGTTCAAGAATTTTGGACTTCTGCTCCGCATCAGCCCTCAGAAACGTATCGAAGCCACCCTGAGCGAGAAGAATCGATCTGGTAAAGCGGTCGAAATCCATTCCGGTCTTTTCTTCAATCACCCCGGACACAAGACTCTTTTTGCTTTCAATAATTTCGCCGCTTTCGGCGTGAGCTATCTGATGTTCCGGGCTCTGTAAAGAACCATCAGCTTTTTTCCGTGACCTCCACTGCTCCCAATGACAACGGAACCGTCCTGTCTGGGATTCAAAAACGACTTCGGCATAACATTCCCCGGTCTGACGGGACATGATCTCATTAGTGCTTTTGGATATTTTTCCAAGGCGGGGCGTTGCCCCGTAGAGCGCAAGACAAACTGCATCGAGAATGGTGGATTTTCCAGCTCCGGTTGGTCCGGTAAGGGCAAATATTCCGTTTGAAACATATTCCGGATCGGTAAAGTCGATTTTCCACTCGCCATAGAGCGAGTTGAGGTTTTTGAATCTTAGTTCGATGATTTTCATGGTAATTTTTCTATATCCTGACCCCGTAGGGATCAAATATTTGTAGCATAGGTATCAAAAAAACACATCCTCGTCCCGTAGGGATGACATATTCTTACATATGTTAAATGAAACATTTTGTCCCTATAGGGAAAAATGAAAAAGGAAACAATTCTAAAATCTAAAATCTCAACATTCGTCTTCGTCATGGATCGACTGCAATATTTCATAATAACTATTCATCAACCCAACCCGGTCGTCTTCAGGAACACTAAAGGCATCCAGACAGCGTGAAAACACGTCTTTGGCATCCAGATCATCAAGAGTTTCCTCTTCACCGACACTGCTCATCACACGATCGATGACCCGTTTGTTTTTAATCCGGCAGATTTCCATTTCCGAATCAGCCAGAGCTTCATGAATCATTTCCCGCAAATCGCCGGTGATATCCTCTCCCGTGTACTCGATCTCAAGCCATGCCCTGCTCTTTTGTCCTTTCAGCTGTTCTATTTTCGCATATATATCATCAAGTGATCCTACGATGCGCACAAGCGGCTGAAAACAGGGGACAGGAAAATTTTTGATTTCAGGTTTTATATTTTCTATTGACTCGTCAGAATTAACATCTGAGTTTTCAGTGCCAGTGTCAATAATTACGACTGATTTTTCCTGAGTCGCTTCTCCGTAGCCCATCGGTATGGGAGAGCCACTGTAACGTATGTGTTCAGCGCCACCTACTTTCTGGGGAACATGAAGATGACCCAGCGCAAGATAGTCAATGGATGATGGAAACGAATCCATCCCCACATATGCCAGAGAACCCACATAGAGCTCCCGCACCCCGTCTCCGTCGACAATTTTACCTCCGGTAGTGAAGAGGTGCCCCATGGCAATGAGAGGAATTTTCCTTTTTTCATTGCTGATTTTTGACTGCCGGATTAGTTCCGTGCGTTTTTTTTCGGCAGCGGCAACTATTTGGGAATAATGCTTTTTAAGGCCTTCGACAAGCTTGACATTTTTGTCCTCAATCGTTTCTCCGGGCTCGACAGTGCGGATATCCTTGTCGCGCAGATAAGGCACAGCGCACACAACCGCCTCCGGTCTCTCCTCGTCATAAAGCACGACCACTTCATCTTCCGGTATTCCCGTAGCGGCACCAACCACATGTACATTCAGCGCCCGCAACAGTTCTCTGGGTGCATTGAGAAACGAAGGCGAATCGTGATTCCCCGCGATGACAACAATATGCCGGCAGCAGGAATTCGAAACGCTGCAGAGAAACCGGTAATAAAGTTCCTGCGCCCGGTTGCCGGGTGTACCGGTATCGAAGACATCACCCGCCACAAGCAGCGCATCAATGCTTTCTTTTTCAATAGTTTCAGTCAGCCAGTCCAGAAACCGGGCAAATTCCTCATAGCGTTTTCTTCCATAGAGAGAGCGCCCGAGGTGCCAGTCTGAGGTATGAAGGATTTTCATCGGTTGCTCCCAAACTGTTGAAATATTCCGGATGTTTTTCACCGGCGGAAGATCCAGAAGATAGTGTCTGCTTGGATTTCAATCCCGATCCCCTGATTTCATCATCTATTCCCACCACCTCTGATGGAGGACTATCACGGGAAAACCAGTTTTAACCTATGATTGAAGCTAACATCCCTATATTAATGTAGTATTATGGGCCAGGGTTGTAAAGAGAGGAATACATGCAGTTCACATTGCGAAAACACCCGTCACACCCAGAACCGCCACAATAAAGCCGGGGATGGCAAGCAGAGAAAGATATTTGAGATAGCTCAATTTCCCGGGGGCAGTGTGAAATTGGCTAAAGAATGAATAGAAACTGAAAAAGAAGAAAAACCACGGGTTATGAAGTGAGAAGCCAAGGAATCCGAGAAAACCAAGGAAACCGAGAAATCCGTTGTAGATTTGTTTCTGCATTAGGGCAACTCTTTGAATTGTTATGATTCCCTCTGCCTGAAAGAATTCTTCATAACAAAATAATCAATGCACCTGAAAATGAATTCTAATGCATGATAAAATCCTCAATTCAGGGCTGATACGACTTTTATATGCAGTTTATCCAATTTCGGAGCTGTGCCACCGTTTTCCTCATAATTTTACCCCGGCACAACCTGTAGAAACACGACATTCCTGATGTGGCTGGAAGCTCATTATCGGTGCAAGGCGGAAATATCAAGATCAAGTCATCATCAACCACAATCGTCTGAGTTTTGGAATGATATTCTTTCATCCTTTTCGGCACTGACATCCGCATGCTTTCTGTTCAGCTTGCGCATCTCCAGAAAGA
>JBKHHW010000106.1:0-10415 GCA_046538945.1 Chitinispirillaceae bacterium
AACCTTGAACCTTGAACCTCTTCAGCAAGGCATCAAACATGAGTGGTCTTACTACAGTCATTCAGAAAGAGTTGAGAAGTTTTATCGGCAGTGACAAGGGGGTGTTTCTGGTGTACGCCATCATCGTTGTCGCCTGGAGCTTTATGTTTATTTCCGGGGAGGGAGGGTTTGCCGGACGGTTCTGGCTGGTGTTCTTTTCGGTCATAGTCGCCGCGAACTTTTCCAACACTGTCTTCATTTCCGAGCGGATGAGCGGGTCGCTGGAGGTGCTGATTACATCCGGGCTGTCAAGAGACGCCGTTTTGTTCGGGAAAATGCTGTTTGTGATTCTTATGACCTCGATTATCGGTTTGAGCTGTGCGGTCATGGCCCGTTTCTGGACTGTTCTCTCTCCCGATTTGGGAAATATGGATCTGTTCGGAGTTGTTGACGGGCTGCTTTATGTATCTGCGACTTTGCTCAATTCCTCAAGCAGCGCTTATTTTTCGGTGCGGCTGAGCAGTCCGAGACTGCTTCATTTCATAAACCTCTTCATTCTTGGTGGAATCGTGACTCTCTACACAGTAGTTTCCCAGTTGTATATTCTTCACCCGGGCTGGCTTGTGTTTACACTTCTGATTGCCGGGATCATTTTCACCATTGCTGCACGCAGGGAATTCGCGGGGGAGCGGATCATTCAGCCGATCATACTGTAATATCGGCTGCAGTCAGCTGTTGAAGTGAGATTCGGCGGAAGATTGCTTGTCTGAAAAAACAGACTGCTCTTTTCCTTCTATCAGCAGGTGGATTCTCGTGTGCATGGTTTCCACGAAGGTTTCGAGTGTTTTTCTGGGCCTGAACAGAAGGGGTTTCAGCTGAACCTTTTTACTCTTGCGAGCGCTCTGAACTGTTTTGGGAAAGTATTCCAGAGCAAGCAGTCCTGCTTCAAGCGTAGCTCCTTTATTGGGAAAAATCCGCTCAAGAGTTTCCATGATCAGTTTGTCGAAATGAAACTTTCTGAATACGTGGGTGGCCTGAAGCCAGGTCCAGAGCCGCAGCCATTGTGTAACAGTGGACTGGAGTCCTTCCCGGGTGACAGCCGGAAAGAATTCCAGGCGTGCACCGTAGGAGAAGAACAGGTGCATGCAGCCGATAAACAGGAAAATCAGATAGAAGCGTGCAGGGTAGAGAAGACTTCCTGAGTTCCATTTGTTCAGTGCGCATCCGATTAGTGACGTCATGACAGCCGCAACGAGCAGAACTGGTAAGCTGTCAACGAACATCAGAGAAACACTCAGGAGAAAAGTCGAGCTGCTGATAATCCTGTGCAAAGTGGAAATCGTGGTTTTGCCGCTCACTTTGAAACTGCCCACGTCACTTTCTGCTGTCCTGTCGAGCAATCTGCCGACATGGGGTGCAAGTCCGCCCACCACTCCGCCGAACAGGAGCGCAGCTGCGAACATGAATGGCAGCTGATAGAAAATCCGCGTGTTCTGGGCCATGATGAGGTACACTACTGAGATCTGCCCGATGTTGTGGAAAAGGGCACCTGCGATACCCAACCCGACACTGCCGATCATTTTGCGTTCTCCAAGCGTTTTCCACAGCAGGGCCATGATTGTCGTTGACAGAATGCCGCCGCTGAGGCCCAGCGCAAGTGTCAGAAGAGAAAACCCGAAATAGAACCCTGAAATCCAGATTCTGAGAACTGAAAAGAGAAGCGCGTCGGTGAAGCCGTAGCGGGAAATCCATAGAATGGTGATCACGTTTGCGAATCCCGGCTTGAGCCACGGCAGAAAGGGCAGGCGAGGGATGGCCAGCTCCAGGGCATTGATGGATACTGCCAGAAGAAGCCACACCACCTTGCGGGTGACGTTGTCCTGATTTGTGTCAATAAGTGACGCCATCAACTGCTTTCTTTGAATCGGTGGACCGGATTTCAAGGAGAACGTGATTGGGGGCACAGACCAGTTGCTCGAAAGGACGGCTTATTGAACCGGAGCGTTTACATATCTGGTGAGGACAGTTGACGTGAATTATTCTGACTTTTCTGTCTCTGATTTCGATTTCCACAGGACCTCTGTTCCCTTTTACCGAGAAGATCAGGTCTGTGTCAAGGGGGTATTGGGCGATCATGGTATTCTGTTTGAACACGGCAACGCTGTCTGGAATCGTCGCTTTCACCATGGGAAGAATGGTGAATATGCCCCCCAGGAGTGCTATTATGATAACTACATCGGCGATACCGAAGCTTCTGAGGGTTGAGGTGTTGTCAGCAGTGTTCTTCATGTCATTTTCAGAGCCGGATACGGGTTGTCACTGCTATAATTCGCTTGAGTTCACAGAACATTTATCATTAATTGCTCATATCCGCCGATAAATGCGGAATTCGCGAGAGAATAATCAGTATCTGACCATTACCTTTGCATAATAGCGCTGTTTGTATGTCGCCAACCCTATCAGTATCGAGGGTTCAGACCATTGCTTGCAGACTGAAAGCCGACCCTCCTTGATCTTTTCGAAGCCGACTTCGTGTTCATACTTCGGTTTTTTTCCGGTTATTTCCGTGTACGTTTCCGCCATTCTGTTCATCCAGCTCCTTACAGTACTGTCGAGCGAGTCGGCTTCGAGTGCCGCTGTTTCGAGTTCGTACCCCTTGTATTTCCCTTTTGGGTCGAAGTGAAACGCTGCAGTTAGGGTCACGCTGTCGAGGACTACAGAATCTGCTCTGATGTAGTGGGGAGTGTTGACCAGTTTTCCGTTGCCGTTTTGTGAAAAGAGCCAGCGGAAGGCTTTGCGGGATACTCCGGCCGGTATGCCGAAGAGGTCGGCTGGAGACTCTTCGAGTTTGGAAGTCTCTTCTTTGACGACCGAATCTTTGTAGATTTTTTCCCGGATTTTCCGCTGCGCTGTTATTATGCTGTCCATTTCATAGAGCTGCTGTTCGAGCTGATTGGACCATGAGATTGGCTGGCAGGGCCGTATGTCCTCCGCTTTCAGTCCGGTGAAGGCCTGGTATTCTTTGAAAAGTTTCTGGTACTGCTCACCTTTAGTAGCAGAATCGATTTCTGATTTCCATTCAATAAGCTGATCTTTGCTGAGTGTGGTGGTGTCGTCAGTGCAGATCAGGTAATCATTTCTCAGTTCGTACTCAAGAGAGTCGCTCAGTTCCGACCTTTTTCTGCCGGAAGCGGCTGTGGCGATCATTGCAATAGAAAGGATGAAAATGGATGCGGATTTCATGATCATTCTCCGATAAATCGAGTGGCCCAGCTTCTCACATCTTTGCCGTTGAGAACATGGAACTTTCTCAGTTTGACTAGCGTTTCGTTTGAAAAATTGGACAGCGGGATCCATACCAGGTGTTTGCCGAACCGTGACGCAAGGGAGCGCAGCTTGATTCCCGGTGCCTTGGCTGCCACATAGGCTACCGCCTTTTCCCTGCTGAACATCAGCGCGCCGTAGGTCAGTGTCGAAGCGCAGTTCGGCAGATCCAGCCCTTCAGCAATTTCGAAGGCGTTGGGAACGGGACGGGGTGGAAAGAGAAGCGAAAGCCCTCCATAGGTACACCGGGCGATTCCCGGACCGATGAGATTCTGGAACGGGTCGGTAGAATAGAATGTCAGAGTGGACTCCTGATCGTGCTCGGCGTACCACACTGTTCTGTGAGGATAGTGTTCATCATGGTTTTCATCAAACAGTATCACCACCGTATCTACTTTGTTTTTGACAGGGGGAATCTCCTTCACATAGATGCTTCCTGTGTGCCAGTTGCGCAGTGTTTCTCTTATGTCTATGCCGTCTTTGACCGAGGAGGTGAATTTCTCCGTTCGTGCCAGATGTTCGGTGATGGTGCGCATGGTCTTGTTGCGCACATGGGAATTGAAGTTTTCGATAAGGGTGTCTTCAGGCACATGGGAGCACATGCCGAAGGGATTCCAGCGGTAGCGGTACCTTTTTTTTTGCAGCATGGAGGGGTCGGGTTTTATCGACAGAGTCCGCCACTGCAGATCGATGTCCCGGAAGAGATTTATCGCTTCGTGAGTCTCTTTTTCACGACCGGCAAAAGAGTCGGTGCTGACAGTGAGACGGTCGATTCCGATATTTACAAATTCATCGCTGTTTTCAAACGGAAGAAACGGATAGTACTTTGCCCCCTTGAGTATCCGGAGAGCGTAGGCGTTTCCTCCAACCCCTTTGGCTGCTTCCACGATATCGAAAAGCGAGGGAAGCAGCCTTCGGGACATCACGGTCATGTTTCTGAGATAGGTGAGGGCTGCCTGGATTCTCACGGGCGACAGTTGAGTGATCTGATCTTTATCCTCGAAATAATTGTCTCGGATCTCCCGGAAAAGGTCCTTGACAGTTTCAACCATGTCGACGGGAGAAGAAAAGATGTCGTGGCGCTCCTGTTCGAACTTGGCAGTGACAAACGGCAGCTCGCCAAGAGCGAAGTAGAGGTGGTCGGGGTTTATGAGCCGTTTCAGGATGTTGTAGAAAACCGGCTGGGCAGAAGCCTTGTTGCAGCTTTCTTCCCGCTGGAAATGATAGACGGCGCGTGCGAAATGGCGTACGTGGACCAAGGCAAGAATCTTCTGGTGTGATGCCCGCAAATCGTGAAGCCTGGAGGCGATATGCAGTGCCGTTGTGTCCTCCTGTCCCTGAAGAAACTGCTCCGAGGCCGATGTGAGGACAAGTGAGGCAAAGGCTTCAAACCCCAGCTTCTCGATCGCGTACTCGTCCGGAAGGTTTGGGAGAGGTTCGGGGGCGTACAGTTCAGGATAACCTATGCAGTGGAAAGGGATACGATTCTGCCTCGCCTGCCGAACGCCTTCAATGCACGGATCACACGGATCGGCCGGCATGTAGATCCAGGGTTCATTTTCCCTTCGGGCGATCAGGGCGGATATGAACGGCAGGTTGTCCACAGCCTGAGCCAGGTCCTGCTGGAAGGGTGCAGGAATGTCAACTGCAATGCAGTCGTACTTTTCCTCCAGGCAGATTCTGCGCACTTGGCGGGCAAAGAGTTCCTTGCCATGGAGAATGGGCAGGATTTCTATCCCATGTCCCAGTTTCATTCTTCGTCCTCGTCCTCGGAATCCGGGTTGAGGGTGTCATCATCCGGAAAGAAAAAATCACCCAGATTCATCGAGGGAAGGTGTTCGCCGGAATGTTTCCGTGCGGCTGCAAGGCTTTCCAGATCCAGTGCCTCTTCTCCCAGGATCTGTTTGAGTGCGGTGTGAAGAAGCGATTCGGGGGCGGCCTCCGGTTCGCAATCCCGCAACTTGAGCGCATAGCGTATGGCATTGATTCCGTCCCGGACTGAGAAGGGAAGGTCGAGATCGTGCGCCTTCTGAAGAAAATCCACGCACAAATCAAGCGTCTCTTCATCGCTGAACGGAAGACTGTAGGAGAGAATCCTGAGTTCGTCTTCTCTGCTTGGAAAGGGAATCCTGATCCCCGGCTGAAGTCGGGACATGATGTAGTCGGGAATTTCGAATGTGGAGGAATCCTCGTTCATGGTGACTGCGGCTCTGAATTCCTTGTGGGCGGTTACGGTGATTCCCGCCACGACCGATTCAACCATGCGGCGGTTGTCGAAAAGTCCGGCCAGAGAGGCCCAGGATTTTTCCGACATCCTGTTTCCCTCGTCCAGTACGGCTATTCCTCCCGTGATTGCTGCAGTCAGCAGGGGGGAGGCATGGTAGGAGATCTTGCCCTGCTCGGAGAGAACCGGCGTGACCAGAAGGTCCTCCGGACGGGTGTCGGATGTGCACTGCATGATGTAGACATCCTGATTCCGCTTCTTTGCCGCTGCCATGGCCAGAGTCGTTTTTCCGATGCCCGGATAGCCAATCACACGCGGGGTGAGGGGAAGATCGGAATCGGCGATCACCATCCAGCAGGCCAGGATCTGGCGCATGGGTTCACTCTGCCCGATCCAGTCGGCAGGGGTCTGCAGCGGGTGGGCGAGGATCAGTTCAACATTGTCTATGGATACTTTTTTCATGGCGACTTCCCGATTCACTTGGGTGTAAATGGTTTATTACGCTCGGGTAGAGCAGGATCGTGTTTATACAAGTAAATAAAATAAGAGATGGCAGTAGTGTATCCATTCAGAAATAGAGTGGAGCGTAACACCGGGAGTTTCATCGGGAGAAATCAGTTTGTGAAAAGATCGGGGTTTTCCCTCTCCTCCCAGAAGTATCTGGCCTTTTCGGTCCACTTTTCAATGATACCGGTGTTCAGTTTCGGGTTCTGCCTCATCTCCTCTCGGCGAGTGTCCTTCAGTTCACCGAAAATGGAAAAGTAAGAGCCGGCTTTGTCCAGGTCACCAAGCCTGATCAGTATCACCACTATGAGATAGATTACCTGAAGCTCCAGTTCCTCGGAAGGGCAGTCGGAGGTGCGGTAGGCTTCCTCAAAGAAACCCAGAGCTTCCTTCAGAGTTTCTGTACTATCCAGATGATCATCACTTTGAATCTTTGCAATCTTCAGTGCATAAAACCCCAGCTTGAAATAGGAATAGGGCATCTCGTACCAGGCCTCCTGCTGGGCACGGTTCATCGCAAGCCGGTAGGAATCGATGGCTATATTGGCCGAGCGGGGGCTTGTGAAATAGTTTTCAAAATTGACCACGGGGGAAAGCAGTTTTATGCGTTCCTTTGTCTTCTCTTTCAGGCAGCTTACAAGATTGACCGGATGCTGGGCCGTGATCTCTCCCGAACCGGAAAAGGTTTTCCGGTTAAAGTCCTTTTTATCAGGTGAGGCGAACAGGCATTCGGGACACACCGTCACAGAAAAGATGTTGTAGTCGACAGTGGGATAGCCGTTTGCGCCTGAATACACCGGCACCAGAAAATGGTCAAGCTTGATCTGCTGGCTTTTTGCCCGCAGCTCGTAGCAGGGGATCTCTTTTCTGCCGCAAACAGGACAGCTCACCTTTATTTCGAATATTGGTTCTTTTTCCTGAGAGCTGCCAGGCATGCTCTTCTGGTGTCGGTCGGGCCGGTTCTCTTTTACAGCTTTGATGTTTTTGATGTTGATGCAGTGGCCGTAGCGGCGGATATACTCGTTGACCAGATTCACATCCTTCATCAAAAGAAAAAGCCGTCTTTTCACTTCTGCCGTATCAGCTTTCACAGGACTTCATCCCCCTTGATTTTGAGTGATAGCAGAGTCTTGCACGGAACTATTCCGGACCAGCTTATGATTAGGTAGACTAGTGTTTAGTATTATCCATTACTTTAAGTATGCCTTTTCTGACCCGGGGCTGCAACATTTTTCTAAACAAAATAATTGTGAAAATATTCACGACAAGGGCGTTTTCCTGGAATTTTCAGGTTGTGTGGTGAAATTTTCCTTGCACGGACAAAGAATGAATGGTATATTGTTTGTGAAAACTTTCACAGGGGGAGCTTTGGGCCAATCAATTCCACTTCCGGCTGTCGCAAGACTCTGCGCGATGTACCAGGTGCTCTGTGATCTCTCACGAGAGGATGTTGCGACAGTTTCCTCGGGGGCACTCGGTGAGAGGCTTGGGGTGGGGGCTCACAATGTGCGCAAGGACGTGAGTTTTCTTGCGGAAGCCGGCAGCGGAGGAGCGGGTTATGATGTGGAGCGGCTCAGAAAGCTGATCGCAGCCCGTTTGGGGTTCGAAAGGGAGAAGAAGACCTGTGTTGTCGGGTTGGGAAGGCTGGGCTCGGCGATTCTCCGGCATGAACGGCTGACGGGGGAGGAGTTCCACGTGGTAGCCGGTTTCGATTCGGACATAAACCTCGTGGAGACCATAAAGACGGATGTGAGTGTCTTCCCCGCTTACGAGATTACCGAGACGGTCAGGCGCCTGGGGGTGGAGATGGGTATCTTGGCTGTTCCCTCCTCTGCTGCGCAGGATAGCGCGGATCGTCTGATACGGGGCGGAGTGAAGGGGATCATAAATTTCACCCCTGCGGTGATCAGAACAGAGTCTTCTGTGGTGGTGAGAAACGTGGATTTGACAAGTGAATTCAGAGTGCTTTCCGCACTCATGTTTTTGAAAAACAACAGTACCAGTCAGAACCAATAATAAAGGAGAGCGAGATGGCTAGAGTGTACAATTTTTCCGCGGGACCTTCGATGCTTCCTGAGGAAGTGCTTAAAAGAGCGGCTGAGGAGATGCTTGATTACCAGGGTACAGGAATGTCCGTCATGGAAATGAGCCATCGTTCCTCCGCTTTTATGAACATCATAAACGATGCGGAGAAACTCTTAAGGGAACTCATGAACATTCCCGAAAACTACAAGGTTCTCTTTTTGCAGGGCGGGGCATCCACCCAGTTCGCCATGGTCGCCCTCAACCTTCTGGGGAAAGACGGCAAGGCCGATTATGTCAACACCGGAGCCTGGTCCAAAAAGGCCATCAAAGAGGCGAAGCGCTACGGGGAAGTGCGGGTGGTTGCTTCTTCGGAAGACAAGAATTTCAACTATATACCTGCTTTGACAAAGGACTCTTTTGATCAGACGGCTTCGTATGCACATATCACCACCAACAATACTATCTTCGGGACCCGTTTTGTGGATATTCCCGATACGGGGAATGTGCCTCTGGTTGCCGATATGTCGTCCAACATCCTTTCCGAGGAACTCGATGTCACCAGGTTTGGTCTGATCTACGCGGGTGCCCAGAAGAATATCGGTCCTGCCGGTGTAACTGTGGTGATTATACGCGAGGATCTTATCGGGCGTGAACTGGACATCACACCCACCATGCTGACGTATAAAACTCATGTGGAAAACGGGTCGATGTTCAATACGCCGCCCTGCTATCCCATATATATCGCAAAGCTTGTCTTCGATTGGCTGAAGGAAAAAGGTGGGGTCAAGGCGGTTCAGAAAGTAAACGAAGAGAAGGCCGCGCTTCTTTACGAGTTTCTCGACAACTCGGAACTTTTCAAAGGAACCGTGGTGCCCGAGTGCCGGTCACTCATGAACGTCCCCTTTGTTCTTCCCACCGATGAGCTCAATGCCGCTTTCATCAAAGAGGCGACCGCGGCCGGCTTTGTCAATCTCAAGGGTCATCGCTCCGTGGGAGGAATGAGGGCAAGCATCTATAACGCGATGCCGGTTGAAGGTGTCAAAGCACTGATTGATTTTATGAAGCAGTTCGAGCAGAAAAACGCATAACCAGACAAATCAGGAGAGATGATCATGTACAAAATACAGACACTTAACAAAATCAGCACCAAGGGACTTGAACTCTTCCCCAGGGATGACTACGAAATCGCATCCGAATTCAACAACCCCGATGCGGTGGTGCTCAGAAGTTTCAACATGAACGACATGGAGATACCCGGATCAGTTCAGGCTATTGCACGGGCGGGAGCGGGAGTGAACAACATCCCCGTACCTAAGTGCACCGAAAGGGGAGTGGTGGTGTTCAACACCCCCGGAGCAAACGCCAACGGAGTGAAGGAACTGGTGCTCACCGGTCTGCTCATGTCTTCGCGGCGGCTGGTTCCCGGTGTGCAGTGGGCAAAGAGTCTCGTTGGAAAAGGGGATGAGGTACCCAAACTGGTGGAGAAGGGCAAGAGCAACTTTGCCGGGCCCGAAATCAAAGGCAAGAGACTGGGAGTCATCGGTCTGGGAGCGATCGGGGTTATGGTGGCCAATGATGCTGAAGCTCTGGGCATGGAAGTGACAGGTTACGACCCGTTCATTTCGGTGGAAGCCGCCTGGGGGTTGTCGCGCAGTGTCAAACGGGCACGCGGCCTTGAAAGCCTGCTTGCTGAATCCGATTACATCAGCCTGCATGTGCCGCTGACAGATAAGACCAAGGGCATGATCAACAAGGAACGTTTCGCCATCATGAAGAACGGGGTGCGTCTGCTCAACTTCGCCCGCGGCGGCCTGGTCAACAACAGCGACCTGATCGAGGCACTGAATGAGGGAACCGTGGATACCTATATAACCGACTTTCCCGATGAAAATCTTCTCAAGCAGGAGAAGGTGCTGGCTTTCCCTCATCTGGGAGCATCCACTCCGGAAGCGGAAGACAACTGTGCGGAGATGGCTGTAAATCAACTGAGAAACTATCTCGAGTACGGAAATATCAAGAATTCGGTCAACTTTCCCAACTGTGAGATGGACTTTGCAGGCGAGACGAGGGTTATAATCGCAAACAGGAATGTTCCCAACATGGTGGGTCAGATCACGACTCTGCTTGCATCGGAAAAGAGCAACATTTCCGACATGATCAACAAGCACAAGGGTGACCTGGCGTACAATATCATCGATATCGACGGGCCTGTGAGTGATGAAACACTTGCCAAGCTTAAAGCTATCGAAGGGGTGATAATGGCCAGACTGATCAAGAACGGAAATATCTGATCGGCTGAACCACAGAGCGTTTTGAATTCCCTCCGGTTTGCTAAGGCAGGCCGGAGGATTTTTGTTTT
>JBKHHW010000107.1:0-10409 GCA_046538945.1 Chitinispirillaceae bacterium
AACGGTAAACGGTAAACAATCTTTTACACATATGCAACCCATAAAGGAACTGAGGATGTATGAGACTTAAAAAGCACGGGCTGTATGATCCTTTTTACGAGCACGACGCCTGCGGAGTGGGCTTTGTCGTGAACATCAACGGTCAGCAAAGTCACCAGATCGTGACTGACGGTGTAACTATTCTGAAGAATCTTGAGCATCGCGGAGCTGTCGGGGGCGATTCCATGACCGGTGACGGTGCCGGAATGCTTCTTCAGATCCCGCATACATTTTTTGCCCGTGAATGCGAAAAACTGGGGTTCAGACTTCCTGCCGAAGGCAGCTACGGAGTGGGGATGCTTTTCATTCCGCAGGATGAACGCAGAAGACTGGGAGCGGTGGAACTCATCAAAAAAAGCATAGCAAACGAAGGTGGAAAGCTGCTCGGGTGGAGAGATGTACCTATTCGTCCTGACTGTCTGGGAGAGCTGGCACGAGGCTGCATGCCGTTCGTTGCGCAGATTTTCATATCGTTTCCCGGACTATCGGGAGATGATTTGGAAAGAAAACTTTACATCACCCGTAAATCGATAGAAACCGCGGCAAGAAAGAAAAGGTTTTCTCTGGAAGATGTTTTCATCCCTTCCTTTTCGAGCAGAACTATCGTCTACAAAGGTATGTTTGTCGCACCCCAGTTCGAACACTTCTACCCGGACCTGGCCGACAAGGATTTTCAGAGCGCCCTTGCTATTGTACATCAGCGTTACAGCACCAACACATTCCCATCCTGGCCGCTGGCCCAACCCTTCCGTTTCATGGCCCACAACGGTGAGATCAACACTCTCAGGGGAAACATGAACAAGATGAACGCTCGGGAGAAGACACTAAGCTCTCCCCTGTTCAAGGATGAAATAAAGAAACTGTTTCCCATCATCGGCCCCAATCTGAGTGATTCGGGAGTTTTCGACACAGTGCTGGAGCTTTTGGCTCTGAGCGGCCGTTCAGTGGAACACAGTATGATGATGATGGTTCCTGAGGCTTTCGGTGAAAAGTATCACATAAGTGCCGACAAGCGCGCGTTCTATGAATTTCATGCCGCCGTGATGGAACCATGGGACGGACCGGCAGCACTTGCTTTCACGGATGGTACCAGGATAGGTGCGACCCTCGACCGAAACGGTCTCAGACCAGCCCGCTACATAATCACCAAGAGCGGTAAGGTGGTTATGGCCTCTGAAGTAGGTGTGCTTGACATATCACCCGACGATGTACTCAGAAAAGGTCGCCTTGCCCCCGGAAAAATGTTTGTTGTCGACACTGCCAGAAAAAGAGTTGTCTACGACAACGAAATCAAGGCAACCATATCCAGACGCAAACCTTACCGCAGGTGGCTTGAGCAAAACCGCATCGATCTGAAAGGTCTGTTTCAGGTACCGGGCCCTATTCCTATAAAACAAACGGAACTCTTGTCCCGCAAATGGGTTTTCGGCTATACTCTTGAAGATGTCAAAATGATACTTACTCCCATGGCGGAAAATGCTCAGGAGCCGATCGGTTCCATGGGTAACGACGCTGCACTGGCGGCTCTTTCGGATCGCCCGCAGCTGCTTTACAACTATTTCAAACAGCTTTTTGCCCAGGTTACCAATCCTCCCATCGACCCCTACAGGGAGAATATGGTCATGAGCCTCATGAGCTTTATCGGAAGAGAGGGGAACCTGCTGGACGAAACTCCCCAGCACTGCCATCAGATAAAGCTTCCCCACCCCGTTCTCTCAAATGATGATATGGACAAACTCAGAAATCTCGATATCGAGGGATATCGTTCCTGTGTTCTTCCTATGGTGTTTGATGTCGACTCAGGTGAAGGCGGACTAGAAAAAGCGCTCAACAATCTCTGCAGGCTTGCAGAAGAGAAGGTTGACGATGGTTTTTCTCTGATCATTTTGAGTGATAAAGAGGTTGATGAAAAACATGCACCCATTCCTGCACTGCTGGCCACATCCGCTGTACACCACCATCTGGTCAAAAAGCAGATGCGTCAGCTCACCGGCCTGATAATTGAATCAGGTGAAGCGCGGGAAGTAATGCACTTTGCAACACTCATCGGTTACGGAGCGAGTGCGGTGAACCCTTATCTGGCCTTCGAAATAATTGCAAACCTCAAGGAGAACGGAAAACTATCGGAGGGTCTGCGGCTGGAAACAGCATGTGAGCACTATATCACCGCCATCAAAAAAGGACTTATGAAAGTAATGTCCAAAATGGGAGTGTCGACAATCAGAAGCTACAGGGCGGCTCAGATATTCGAAGCTGTCGGGCTGAACCCCTCAATTGTTGACAAGTATTTTGCCGGAACATCCTCCAGAATCGGAGGAATCGGTCTTGAAACCGTTGCGGCGGAAACTCTTGCCCGTCACAAAACCGCATTCAGCAAAACAGACAGTGAGCAGGAAACACTGGACTCTGGGGGCAACATTCACTACCGCAGGAATTCGGAAAAGCATCTCCTGAGCCCGGATGCCATCACACTCATCCACCGTGCTATCAGGGAGGACAACTACAGTCTGTACAAAAAATATGCTGCAGAGGTCAACAACATAAGCAAAAATCTCTGCACCCTGCGCGGGCTGTTTTATCTGAAAAAAGGATCCCCCGTGCCTCTGGAGGAAGTGGAGCCGGTTGAATCCATTGTGAAGAGATTTGTTTCTTCGGCGATGTCGTTCGGGTCCATAAGCAAGGAAGCTCATGAAACTATTGCTGTCGCCATGAACCGCCTGGGTGCACAGAGCAACTCCGGTGAGGGTGGAGAGGATGAGGAACGGTATATTCCCCTGCCCAACGGAGATTCCAAGAAAAGCGCTATCAAGCAGGTAGCATCGGCTCGTTTCGGGGTTACAAGCAATTACCTTGTAAACTCGAGGGAACTTCAGATAAAAATGGCTCAGGGAGCCAAGCCGGGAGAAGGCGGACAGTTGCCCGGTCATAAAGTGAATGATATTATTGCCAAGGTCCGTTATTCCACTCCGGGAGTAATGCTTATCTCTCCCCCGCCTCATCATGATATTTATTCTATCGAGGATCTGGCTCAGCTGATTTTCGATCTGAAGAACGCCAACCCCGAAGCCCGCGTTTCCGTAAAGCTGGTTTCGGAAGTAGGTGTGGGAACTGTCGCGGCAGGTGTGGCGAAGGGGAAAGCCGACATGGTGCTTATAAGCGGCCATGACGGAGGTACGGGAGCTTCTCCAATTTCCTCGATCAAGCACGCGGGTATACCCTGGGAGATCGGACTTGCCGAGACCCAGCAGACGCTTGTGATGAATCATCTGCGTGATAGGATCAGGGTGCAGACGGATGGTCAGCTCAAAACCGGTCGGGATGTGGTGATCGCCGCTCTTCTCGGAGCTGAAGAGTACGGGTTTGGAACCATGAGTCTGGTGTGCATGGGTTGTGTCATGATGCGCAAGTGTCATCTGAACACCTGTCCCGTGGGAGTGGCTACGCAGGATTCCAGTCTCCGTTCTCGCTTCGCAGGTAAACCTGAACATCTGATTAATTTCATAAGGTTCATAGCTCAGGACGTGCGGGAGATCATGTCTGAGCTCGGTTTCAGAACAATTGATGAAATGGTGGGTAAAGTCGATGTTCTTGATGTCAACAGAGCCGTCGAACACTGGAAAACGAATGGGCTTGATTTTGCACGTGTCCTCACAGCACCTCTTGTTCCGGAAGGCGGAAGCCTGCGTTGCACCTCGAAGCAGGAACATGATTTCTCGCTTTCGCTTGATGGAGAGCTTATCACAAAAAGTGCCCCTGCGCTTGAAAAAGAGCAGCCGGTATCTCTTTTCGCCTCCATCCGCAACTGCAACAGAACAGTGGGGACAATGCTTTCTTCCGAAGTATCGAAAAGGTATGGATCAGCCGGTCTTCCCCAGGATACTATAAAATGTAAGTTCACGGGATCAGCCGGTCAGAGCTTCGGGGCTTTTCTGGCCCCCGGTATCACGTTCGAACTTGAAGGTGATGCTAACGACTATTTCGGTAAAGGTCTCTCGGGAGGAAAGTTGATCATATATCCACCCAAAGAAGCCACTTTCCGTCCTCAGAACAATATCATCACCGGAAACGTCAACCTGTTCGGCGCCACCGGAGGTGAGGTGTATATAAACGGGAAGGCCGGTGAGCGTTTTGCGGTACGTAACAGCGGTGCAACGGCGGTTGTGGAAGGCGTGGGAGATCACGGCTGCGAGTACATGACTGGCGGGGTGGTGGTGGTGCTGGGCAAGACTGGAATCAATTTCGCTGCGGGAATGAGCGGTGGTATCGCATTCATTCTGGATGAAGATCAGCTCTTCGACACCAAGTGCAATCTCGAAATGGTGGATATTGAGCCGGTTGCAGATGAGGATGACTGCAGGATTTTATTCAATCTTATCACCAGTCATGTCAATTTCACTGGCAGCGAGTATGCATCACGGATTCTTCGTGACTGGACAGAAATGCTGCCCCAGTTTGTGAAGGTGATGCCGATTGATTACAGAAAAGCTCTGGAACGAATGAAAGGATCGGAATCCAAGGAAACAGATGTGGTTACAATGACCGAGGAGGTTTTCAGATAATGGGAAAAGCAACGGGATTTATGGAATATGAGAGAGTTACCGGCACCTACAAGCCGGTCGAGGAGCGGGTGCGGCACTATAAAGAGTTTACAGTTCTCCCCGAAGAGCAAAAACTTGCCACCCAGGGAGCGCGCTGCATGGACTGCGGTATCCCCTTCTGCCATGCATCAGGATGTCCGGTTTACAACCTTATTCCCGAATGGAATGACGCGGTCTACAGAGGAGATTGGAAAGAGGCACTGCTCCGGCTTGAAGCCACAAATAATCTGCCGGAAATAACCGGAAGGATCTGTCCTGCTCCCTGTGAAGCAGCCTGTACACTGTCCATTAACAGTGCGCCTGTAACAATAAAACAGATTGAACTCGCTATTGTGGAAACAGGTTTCAAAAAGGGATGGATAGTGCCTCGTCCGCCCCAGAGGGAGACCGGTAAGAAAGTAGCTATAATAGGAAGCGGTCCGGCGGGACTGGCCGCCGCCCAGCAACTTCGCCGCATGGGTCACAAGGTGACTGTGTTTGAAAAGGATGAGAAGATCGGCGGGATTCTGCGCTACGGCATTCCCGATTTCAAGCTTGAGAAATGGGTTATCGACCGTCGTGTGGAACAGATGAAGGCCGAGGGGGTCAAGTTTGAACCCAACGTCTTTATTGGAGAAGATCTGTCTGTTCGGTACCTCAAGAAAACCCATGACAGTATTCTTCTTACCATGGGTGCAGGAGAACCCCGGGATCTTCAGGTTCCGGGTCGGGGTCTTGAGGGAATACATTTCGCCATGGATTTTCTGAAACTGTCGAATAAATATGTATCGGGCGAGCTGAAAGAACTGCCGCGAATCAACGCCAGAAACAAGGTGGTACTTGTGATCGGCGGAGGTGATACCGGATCGGACTGTGTGGGAACATCCATCCGGCAAGGGGCAAAGAAGGTTTACCAATATGAAATAATGCCCAAACCCCTTGTGTGGGAGCACAGCTGGAATCCCAACTGGCCCGCATGGCCCAATATCCTGCGCACCTCCACCTCCCACCAGGAAGGCTGTGTGCGTGACTGGGGCATCGCCACTCAGCAGTTCTCAGGCCGCAGCGTGAAGCTCGAGGAGGCGCATTTCGCAAGAGTCGATTGGGAGAAAAAGGACGATGGTTCCATGAAAATGAAAAGAGTCCCCGGAAGCGAGTTTTCCATGAGAGTGGATCTTGTGCTTCTGGCCATGGGTTTTCTTCATGTTCAGCACAGCAGGCTCCTTGACGATCTGGGTGTTGAGTACGATTCCAGAGGAAATATAAAGTGCTCGGCGGGTAACGATTACCAGACCTGCCAGGAAGGAGTTTTCGTGGCAGGCGACGCGGGAACCGGAGCGTCCCTTGTCGTGAGAGCGATTTACCATGGAAGAGAGGCTGCAATGAAGGTCGATGAATTCTTGAGATCGTGAAGGTGTTAAACTCTTTTGAGAAAAACCCCTACCATGAGGAAGGGGTTTTTCTTCTGTGCTTCAGCTTCACAAAATTCACTCCGGTACGACTTTGAAAAAACATACCGCAATGCCTGGTTGTACTTTACATCAAGTTACACACAAATGCAAGTACTATTTCTATTTACAACTCCTTTTTCACTGAATGTATACCACCTCTATTACCTGATGTGATCATTCTGCACTTAAAATATTCAGTATATGACCTATGGCGCGTTCGGATATTTTATGCTCCTTATGGCTATCGTCCAAAAACAGGTCAAATCCGCCAGCACCCAAGCTCTTAACCTTCTCTTTTACAATCTCTTTATACGTCTCAGATTTAGTACCATAAAAACAGCATGTGTCGAACTGGTTCAGGATCTGAACCTGCATTCTTCCCTGACCATACGAACCCATTATATACATTTCAAGATAATTAACAGCTCTGTAGATTTGTGGAGCTGTTTGTTCATAATCCCCCCAATCTGAATCGTTACGCAGGTACAGGGGCAATGAGCCCGCAACAGGAAAACTCATTTTAATTCTGGTATCCAGAGCAGCTGCCAAAGTCGTGGTCCATCCCCCGCCGGATATCCCTATCATGGAAACAGAGGAAATGTTGTGCTTTTTTTCCAAATAATTAATAACAGCTATGACGGGTTCAATAAAATATTTAACCGGATGCCCGTCTTCCGGATTCAGTAATTTGAAATGATCGTGTCTGGTCAATCTCAGAGTGCCCAGCCCGGGCAGATTCACTGTAGGCTTATTGTTCATACCAATCAACGGCATGCAGAAAGCTGCGACAGAATATCCGCTATCCAGAAGAGCATTGATTTGATCCTTGCTTCTAAAGAAATCACCGGAATGGCCCTGATGATAGATCACTATTTCATGATTGGGTTTAATTGGTAGAAAATGGTACACGACTGACTGAATTCCGAATTCCATATCGACAACAATTCGATCAATTCTTGACAGTGATGCAAATTCCTTACAACGGTCATCATGAAAGTTTTTAGTAACTTCAGACGGAAGTTGCTTTGGAAGAGTTGAATCGCCCCAGAGTAGCGAGATGAGTGTATCTCTTGACCTCTGAATATCATGAGGTCGAGAAATGGAAATTATTTGGGCCGGATCAGTTTCAAAGTATTCCTTCGGAGTTTCATAGTACACTTTTGGTAGTTCAGGCTCGTTTACCTGCTCTGAATTCATCCTTGCTTCAAACCCTGAATAAAGCTGTTTCAATAAATGGTAAGGGCAAAGCTTGAATTTGTGAGCGGCCATTCCATATAACATTGCTGTAACTAGAAACACTGAACAAATGACAACCTTTGATAAAACTCTGCTCAAATTGAAAACCTACTTATCGCTGACATTTACAGATACTCTCCAAGAATTCTACCAAGTTCTGCTTTCCTGAACGGCTTGCAGATACTTGCGGTGAACCCGTACGCTTTTGGTGCAGCCATTACGGGATCATCGGCATAACCACTGGAAACAAAAACAGGTATATTTTTATCCAGTTTTCTGATTTCGGAAACCGTATCCTTCCCTCCCATTGCCCCGGGAATCGTCAGATCCAGAATTGCAGCTGTTATCTCCCGGCCAGCCTTGAATTCACTAATGAAAAGTTCGAGCGCTTCATTTCCGTTCGAGGCACTTATCACCGAGTATCCGAATGATCTCAGCACATCAGAAGTCAGATCACGCAAGACCTCCTCATCATCCATGATCAGTATTCTCCCTTTTCCCGAATGTTTTGCTGATTCTTTTTGAGACTCAGGTGCAGCAGATTCTTCTGTAGCGGGAATATATATGTGAAAAACACTTCCTTTTCCCGGTTCGGATTCTACTTCTATGTGGCCCCCGTGCTTATTTATTATTGAATAACAGGTCGCAAGGCCAAGTCCATGCCCTTTGGATTTAGTAGTGTAGAATGGATCGAAAATGCGGTCGAGTATTTCCCTTGGCATTCCGATGCCCTGGTCCTTGAAAGACAGTTTGACATACCTACCTGGCAGAAGATAGTTACCCTTAGCTTTTCCGACAATAAAATTTTCCGCCGATATTTCCACCAGACCACCATCAGGCATGGCCTGTTTGGCATTGATGATGATGTTATCCACGGCCTGCCCCAGCTGATTTCTGTCATACTCGCATTTCCAGAGGTCTTCAGGGACCTTTGTTCTGACCGTTATACTTGAACCACAGAGAGAGAATTGTGCGGTTTCCTGAACGAAAGGAAAGAGCGGACTCACCTTCTTCACCGGTTCACCGCCTTTGGAGAATGTGAGCAGCTGTTGTGTAAGCCCGCGGGCCCGGTCCAGAGTACCTAGCACCTTCTCAAGACACCTGTTCACTTTCTCCTCTCTTGTGTACTCATTCGCCATGTCTACATACCCGAATATTCCGCTCAGAAGATTGTTGAAGTCATGAGCAATACCTCCAGCCAAAACCCCGATCGAGTCCAGCTTCGCGGTACGCTGAATAGTGTCCAGAAGTTTCTGTTTTTCTGTCATATCCCTGAAAACAAGCACCACCCCGATGATCTCATCGTTTCTGTCTTTGATAGGTGCTCCGCTATCGGCAATCACCCGTTCAGTCCCGTCCCGTGCAATGAGGGATGTGTGGTTTGCCAATTCTATGATCTTTCCGGTAGAGAAGACCTTTTTCACCGGATCCTCACATGGCTTACGGGTAAATTCATGAATGATTCTGAACACGGTCTCAAGCGGCTTTCCCTGCGCTTCGCTCTGCCTCCAGCCCGTCAGTTCTTCCGCCACCTTGTTCACAAGAACAACTCTGCCCTGATTATCCGTTGTAATTACTCCATCACCAATGCTTTTAAGAGTGACAAAGAGGCGCTCCCTTTCTGCTTCAATCGCGGCTTCAGCCAGTTTTCTTTCAGTTATATCCTGTATCGTTCCAATAACGATGTTCTTTTCCTCATCATACTCCGCAACAGAATGAATATGACGGATCGCCTTGTCTGACGGACGACATATCTCAAACTCAACATTGTATTCACCATTTTCTTTTACGAGCTGACGGAGCTTTTCATCAAGAAAATGGCGATATTGTTTTAAAGGTATGGTTTGAACCTCTTTTATGGATACACGTTCATTTGATATACCGTACAGCCTGCGTGTTTCTTCGGAAGCAATAACCATATCGGTATTGAAATCAAATTTCCAGGAACCCAAATGTGCGATCGACTGAGCCCGTTTAAGCTCATTTTCGCTCTCACGCAGTGCAGATTCCGCCTCTTTGCGTTCAGTGATATCGGTAGCTATACTGAGAACCGATGATATACCCTCCCATTCGATTTTTTTTGCATGCACCTCGAGCGGAAAAACGCTCCCATCTTTACGATAATGCATTATTTCA
Source organism: Chitinispirillaceae bacterium (assembly GCA_046538945.1). Classification (GTDB taxonomy): domain Bacteria; phylum Fibrobacterota; class Chitinivibrionia; order Chitinivibrionales; family Chitinispirillaceae; genus JAEZKC01. The sequence continues at coordinate 9,440 of JBKHHW010000107.1, forward strand.
AATAAAATTTCACCATTTTTCTTCAGAAGATGGTTCCTTTCAACGAACTGCTCATCCGATTCGGGCAGACGCAGTTCCCTGAGATTCATCTTCAAGAATTCTTCTCTGGTGAAACCATGCAGAGAAAAAGTCTTCTGGTTAGCATAGAGGAACCTACCAGTAGAAGCTTCATGAATCGTGACTGAATCAGGCGCGAAATCAAGCATTTCGGCCAATTTGCTGTTTTTTTGCTGAATCTGCTTTTTTTCAGTGATATCGTGAATGATCGAATGCAGCAACAGTTTGCCTTCAACCTCAATTTTACTGCTGAATACTTCCACATCCCGAATTTCACCGCTAGCCAGGCGATGTTTGAATTCAAAATAGTTCCTTTCAGAATCGCAAGTATTTTCAATCTCTTTCTGCACATCTTTATCGGGAAGCATATTGATGTCGTATATCCGCATACTTTGGAGCTGTTCCTGATCCCAGCCGTAATACTTCGAAGCTGCTGTATTGGCGTATACAATATTGCCATTCTTGGGATCCAAAATCAGTTTTACCGCACTATGGTGTACAAAGGCATTTCTGAAAAGAAGTTCTGATTCTTTCAGCTTGCTCTCTAACCGTTTCTTATCAGTGACATCGCTGATAAGAACAGTATATCCCGTTATATCCTTATTTTTATGAATCGGATCGATTCTGATTGACAGATCAACTTCACCAGTTTTTGAGGTCGGATATAAGCCGTTTTGGCGGATCTCATCAAAACTGAAATGATATTCATACTGAACCGATTTCCCTCTCTTTAAAAGCTCTTTATTATCTTCTGACAGGCCCTGGCTGTCGAACAGGTTGTATTTCTGAACTACTGTCAAATCAGAAATGCCGAAGATATCAAGACTGGCCGGATTCGCATCCAACAAAGTACCTTTGCAGTCATAGACCTCAATACCTATTGAGGATTGTCTGAAAATGTTTCTATAGAGAT
>JBKHHW010000108.1:0-10377 GCA_046538945.1 Chitinispirillaceae bacterium
GTATTCGATGGTCACAGCTTGAATATGTATATCCAATGAGATACAATAAGACTTCACCTTACCAAACAGGGTATCATGAAACAATCCTCACCAGCGCTGAAAAAAGCAACCGATTACCTCAGGGGCAGTCTCAAGAATGGAGTGTGGAAACCGGGGGACCGACTTCCCAGCATACGGGTACTGGCGCAGTCGGCCGGGATCAGCTCCGTACCAATGTGGAAAGCGGTAAATCTTCTTGCCGAAGAAGGCGAGCTGGAGGTGCTGCAGGGAAGCGGCATACGGGTCAAGCCCTACCCTGAGGAGCCCAGCGGAGCGTTGAGAAAGGGGTGGCTGGGGCTGCGGGACCGGATCCATAAGGACATTCTGAGCGGTCTTTATCCTCCCGGCTCGCTGATGCCGTCGCTTAAAGAGATGCGGGTTCATTACGGGGTGAGCTTCCAGACTCTCAAAAAGGCGCTGGACAATCTGACCTCGAGCGGCTGTCTTGCAAGAAGTCTGCGGACCTATCGGGTGGTGGCGTTTTCAGCCCCCAAAACCAGCGCTTCCATCGTACTTCTGGGATGGTCCAACCCTCAGATAGAGCTTCAGGCCCGGACGCCCTGGGGGGCGGAGTTTCTGCGTCACTGTGAAAATCTCTGCTCCCGGATGAGAATCAAGCTGCGGGTGGTCCGGTACACCTCCAGGGACGGTTCTGTTGTGTATACTGACCACAAGGGGGTAGAGAGGTCACAACTGGTTGATGACAGCTCGGTACTGGGGTACCTCCTCTGGGGTGAATGCCCCGATGAGCTCTACAGGCAGGTTCTCCCTCAGCTGGACAGGTTCAAAAAGCCCACAGCTGTCCTTCAGGAGGGATCACTTCTGAGGTTGTCCGATTACGCCAAACGCAACCGTTCTTTACGAGTTTTCTCCATTGCCACCGGGTCCAACGCAGCCCAGAATGTCGCCATGTACCTGCTTCAGAACGGGCATAAAAAGATCGCCTACATTTCTCCTTTCCACAAATGCGACTGGTCCAAAGCGCGTCTTCACGGACTTCAGGAGATCTATTCCAGAAGCGGTGAAGACACGGCGGTCTCTGCCTACACGATTGATTTTCTGGGCTACACGCATGAATTCCGGGAACCGATCAAGCCGCCGGAACTGATGATAAAGAAACTGCTTCCCGAGCTGGAAATGTCAAGATTACCGGCCATTTTCCTGCGTTCTCTGGACAAGCTCAGTTTCAGCTTCGCGCGGCAGCTTGAGTACGAGGCGGTGCGGGGCTTCACTATGCCGCTTTTGAGAAAGGCGGCTGCAGACGATGACTGTACAGCATGGGTCTGCGCGAGTGACTACGCCGCCACCATTGCGCTCGATTTTCTTGAGCAGCTGGGCAAAAAAATCACCGTTATCGGTTTTGATGATACCTTCGAGGCGTTCCGGCGCGGCTTTACCTCCTATAATTTCAACATTCAGGGTCTGGTGCAGTCGATGCTCACTCATGTGGTAAACCCCTCCTCCGGTCCTTCCAAGAATGCCGAAGCCTTCGAAATCGAAGGTATTCTGGTGAAACGCAGAACATCCTTCAAAGCGTAGGCAACCGGAAAAGGCCACAAATTCAATCCGGCACACCCTTTGAAACAGATTTGCGTAGAGCATCAGTTTCATCTCAAAGGGGGTTAATATCACTCTGACAATTATGTTGACCGGCGATGTAATGAGCGGACGGGGTATTGACCAGATCATGCCCTACCACAGCTCCCCTCTTCTGTATGAACCCTGGATACGGGATGCCCGGGAGTACATTCAGATCGCGGAGGAGGCTCACGGAGCCATTCCCAGAAATGCAGGGTACGAATACATCTGGGGAGAATCCCTCGAGGAGATGAAAAGGCGAGCTCCGCATCTCAGGCTCATCAATCTGGAGACCAGCATTACGGTTTCAAATTCCTACTGGCCTGAAAAGGGGATAAACTACCGGATGCATCCGGCCAACACCCCGTTTCTGAGTGCTGCCGGCATCGACTGCTGCGCTCTGGCCAACAACCATGTGCTTGACTGGGACCGTCCCGGCCTGGAGGAAACCCTCAAATCCCTTCACAACGAGGGTATCCGCTATGCAGGTGCGGGAGAGAACCGCAATGAGGCGTTCGCACCCGCTATTCTTACTACCGAACACGGCCGGGTTCTTTTCTTCTCCCTGGGGTTCGGTTCAAGCGGCGTGCCTTCCCAATGGGCGGCAACGGAAGACGAATCGGGAGTGGCGTTTTTCGACAAGCCTTCCCAAAGCGTTCTGGAGGAGTTGCAGCAACTGGTACGGAGACACAGAAGTCAGGGTGATGTGGTCGTGTTCTCGCTTCACTGGGGGGACAACTGGGACTACTCGGTATATCCCGAGGAGCGTCGTTTTGCACACGGGCTTATCGATGTGGCGGGAGCGGATATTGTGCATGGGCATTCCTCCCACCACATGAAGGGGATAGAGGTTCACAACGACAGGCTCGTTCTTTACGGCTGTGGAGACCTGATAAACGACTATGAGGGCATAGGCGGGAATGAACTGTTCAGAGGTGATCTTTCAGCACTTTATTTTGTTTCCCTCAATTCACGTAACGGCAGCCTTGCCGGCCTGGAGATCGTGCCGCTCACCATGAACAGGTTCAGCCTGAAGAAAGTGCAGGAAGAGGACATGGTCACCGCCACCGAGATACTCAACAGAGAAGGACGGCAGCTCGGGACAGAAACGGTTCTGAAAGACACACAAACTCTCTCTCTCAGGTGGTGAACCCGTTTTCAGCCGCAAAGCCATGGAGGCAACAGCTAGTATCAGCTCAAGATAAAACTGACAAACTCATTTCTGTACAGGCACAGATTTGCTCTGGCGATACTGCTGGCCACCAGCCTTCAAAGCAGTAATACAAACACGACTTCAGACCTGTGTTCAGCAATTCCTCCTACATTCTTTACAACATAGACTGAACAGGCGCTTAAATATCGGATATTCCGAATCCGGTTCAGGTTCTTCAAACCTACACGTGATTACGGAGTTTCAACTCCAGAGGGTGAGGGTTGAGATACACCTGCGTTTTCAGATATGAATCAGAGTACTTTCGCACATAATGTTTCAGAAGTGTAACCGGCACGATGAGAGGGACCAGCCCGTCATGATAGCTTTCTATCACATCTGCAAGCTCCCCCTTTTCATCGGAACTGATTTTCCGCTTGAAATAACCTGCGATATGATACAAGACGTTCACATTTTTCTTGACGGTTGACTTAAAGGTCAGAGCCTCTGTCATTCTGAGGAAATATACTTTCGCAAGCTCATCCAGGTTATCACTATGATGGTAATTGGCTACCAGATTCCCCAGAGCCCTCACTGAGGCGGGACTGTGGGCCATTAACAGCAGCTTATGGTCGCGCTGCCATTCGACAAGTCTGGCCATACTCACACCATTTCTGAACCGCTCACGCCACCTGGCGTACACGAAAACCCGCTCTATGAAATTCTCCCTGATCACCTCATCGTGAAGCCTGCCCTCGTCCTCTACCGGAATGAGAGGAAATGTCTGCATAAACCTGGCCGCGAAGAGACCCGGCCCTTTCCCTATGACATTTCCCTCTTTGTTGTAGATTTTGGAGTCCCTGAGCGCACAGCTGGGAGATTTGGTCTTGAAAACAAACCCGCAGAGATCCTGTTTCTGCAGGTAGTCCAGTTTTCCTTCTGTCCAGGTTGCTATCTGCTCTGTCTTGTCCACGGCTGTTCTGACCGTGACAAAACGGATGCTCTGCCCATCCTGCACCAGGCGCACCGGTTCCCGGGGAACCCCCAGTCCGCATTCGTATTCGGGGCACACCGCGACCCACTGGACGTACTTGCCCAGCACATCTCTGAGGTAGCGGTCAAGTTTGCCGTTTCCATCGTACCTGACAGGCTGCCCAAGAAGACAGGCGCTGATCCCGAGTCGGATAGAGCTGGGATTCTCCATGATTTTTTATGCCCTGGTATTCAGGTGAAGAGATCAGAAGACCTTGTACCCTAATTCCAGAGCAATAAACCGGCCCGGTGCAAGTGTCCCCGGACTTTCTTCGATCTGGGCATCGAAGAGGTTCTGCGCATTGAGAGCCATCCAGAACCGATCGTTATAGGTGCATTTCAGGGATAGGTCCGTGCGCCAGTAGGGATCGAGTTCTCTCATAGGAGTGTACAGGTACTGGTTTGTTCCCAGAAAGGAAAGTTCCGAATTGGCCCAGTCACGGAACTCCCTCCTGCCGGTCCAGAGCTGGGTAAAAGTAGCATCGACATTGTAGCTTCCCACGGTCCTGAAAACACCAAGCCTGAACGAGGCCGTATGCTCGGGTACATAATCCAGCGGCCTTTTGCGCTCAATCTCCTCTGACTTCTGCCACGTGTAGGACACCTCACCCCTGGACCAGTCCAAAGGACGATATTCGATCACATTCTCGACCCCGGCAGAACGCGCCCCGCTCATGTTCTGGTGAGTGATCAATGCCGAACCACTCTGAGCATCGACATCCTGAATATCGGGGGTGATGAGATCTTCCATGCGGTTATGATAGAATGTACTCCTGAGGGTTGCTTCACGACCGAATTTGAAATCGAATCCTCCCTCCACCGCGGTTATTCGCTCCGCCTCCAGCTCCGGGTTGGACCTGAGCTTTATACTTTCATTCAGGGCCAAATCCGGCATGTACAGCTCGCTTGCCGCCGGAGCACGGAACGCCTGCCCCGCCGAAAGCCGAAGCGATAAACTTTTAATCCCCCTCCAGGTAAGCCCCACTCTCGGTGACAGAGATACATCGGCATGGGATGGCAAATCGATTCTCACTCCTCCGACCGCCCCCAATTTCCAGGGCAGTTTCAGATCATTTTGAAAGTACAATCCGGTATAGGAGAGCACCTCGGAGACCTGCACGGAGCCGGCCAGAGGCTCATTTGTGAGAGAATTCCTGGTTGCACCGAAATCGATTCTGTTGCGAAGATGGTCAAACCCGGCCGTCAGGATTCCAAATTCCGCGGCATTGTAAATGACTACAGCCTCCGAACTCCAGTCGGCAGCCCGTGAATCCCATACGCTTGGAACCATCTCCCCATTTAGGGTTAGAGACTGATTATTGAATGATCCACTGACAGTTCTGTAGAAAGTCCCAGCCTTGAGAGTCAGGTCATCGCTCAGTTTTGCATCGATATAGGGTCCCACCAGGATTTTATGCCCTTTGGTGATCACATCGTGGGGCTGGGAGGTGGATTGGGTCAGACCGAATCCCAGCTCACTTGAAAAGGTTCGGAAATGAAGGGCGACATTCACTTTTTCGTGAGGTCTGAAGCCGCCTTTCAGAAACAGGCGCATGTCATGGTAATCATGATTTTGCGCCCCCTTGTGATAGGTAATCTCCCCGTTACGCACGAAAGCGCTGTCGCGCAGAAGATAGTTCCCTATCCTGCGTATCCCTGCACTGGCAAGCAGACTGAATGCTTCATTTTTTGCGCCGCCCACCACGGACCCCTGATAAAAGGCCTCTTCGGCGCTTTTTTCGAGCATTGCGGAGCCCCGCAGACCCCGCGAATAGCTGTGAATAGCACTAAAGGGGCCACTTGTACCTGCTTTTGCTTCCAGAAACGAACCCTCTTCAGGGGTTCTGGTAATTACATTTATCACCCCACCGTAGGCATTAGCGCCGTACAGGGCTGAATAGGGTCCATTTACAACCTCCACCCTTTCAATCGCATCGAGCGGAACCTCGTTGAGAATCAAAAAGGGGGTCCCCACCGCATTAGTGGGAATACCGTCAACCAGTACCAAAACCCGGGCGGCAGCCAGTGCTGCCGGTATTCCCCTCAGCATGATATCGGAGGGTATCCCCTCACCCATTCCCACGCTGCGCCTCACCTGCACACCGCTCACCGTTGAAAGCAGATCATCCACATTGCGTGCCGCCGAATTTTCTATCTGCAGGCGGCTGATCACGTTCACCGTCGCGGGCAATTCCGACTTCCTGCGTACCGAACGGGTCACCGTTATCACCATTTCCTCGGGCAGTTCGATCGGTTCCTCCAGAAAAAGCGAATCAGGAATGCTTGCCGTATCCTGAGCACTGGGCCTTAAAGGAATCAGAACAGAAAACAATAACAACAGCAACCGCCTCATCAGGAACTCCAGAGGATTCAAACGACAGATAAACAGTTATCGCAAAAAGCTGCTTACGTCCGTTTACGTTTTTTGCCAAACCCGCAGCTTTTCCATAATATAGCGCATCATTATCCGTATTACTTAGATAAAATAAAAAATGTGATGTGGCCCGATTTGTGATAAACATTTGTCTTGATTATCCGCGGGGCCTGAGCTATTTTTGCAGTTTGACTTTAAATCCATGAAAATCTCCTGGAGAGGATCCGATGAAAGACAAGATTCATCCCAAATACGAACAAGTGAAGTTTACCTGCTCTTGTGGTAATGTTATCGAAACCCGTGCGACCACCGGCAGCAAGCACATCGAAATCTGCAACGAGTGTCATCCCTACTACACCGGCAAGCAGAAACTTATCGACAGTGCAGGTAGAGTGGACCGATTCCGCAAACGCTATCAGAAAGCACAGAACAACAAGGAATCTTAGTTCTATCAGTTTGAAAAGCACGGACGGAGAGGGAGAAATCCTTTTCCGTCCTTTTTTATAATAACAGCTCTGTTCCAAACGTACTCATCATCTTACCTCAAGCAGCACTGAACAGTTTTTCAGGAACAAACCAATGTCAAAAAAACATCTGCTTACGATTTTCACTTTTCCGGTTTCACTCCTGCTTTCAGGATCATCCAAAAACAAAGTCGGCGGCCAGGCTATCATCGAAGGTGTGATGATGCGGGGCAAACAGAAAATCTCCTGGGCCGTCAGGCATCCGGATGGGAAGGTGATCATCGAACGGTTCCCCTTTGTTTCCCTCTGCAGGACAAACCGCCTTTTTGCTCTGCCTGTGATCCGGGGAGTGATCAACCTGTTTGAATCATTCAAACTGGGTTACAAGGCTCTGTCCCGGTCTGCGGACATAATGGCTGAAGCTGAAAAGAAGGATGTCGATGTGAAGAAGGAGAGTTCTCTGAAGGAGAAGATCTCAGCAGCCGGGAGCATGGTGTTCGCTTTCATGTTTTCATTGGGTCTGTTCATGTATGCTCCCATGTGGACCGTTTCCCAGGTGATTCCTGAACGATCCTCACTTCTGTTCAACCTTTCGGCGGGAGGGATGCGCATAGCACTGTTTCTGGCCTACTTGACGGGAATAAGCATGTGGAAAGAGGTGCGGCGAGTTTTTGAATACCACGGAGCAGAGCACAAGGCCATATTCACATTCGAGGATGGAAAAGAGCTGACTTACGAAAACATGGACCAGTACCCGACGGTGCATCCGCGCTGCGGCACTAGCTTTCTGATTCTGGTGGCCATCTCAAGCATTCTGCTGTTCTCGGTTATCGATTCCATTTACATACAGCTGTTCGGTCCCTTTATCAATGTGCTTCACCGTGTTGTCATCCACCTGTTTCTTGTTCCGCTGGTAGGTGGAGTTTCATACGAAGTGCTCAAACTATCTGACAGATACCAGCATTTTCCTGTTGTCGGGATTCTGATCAAACCGGGGCTGTGGCTTCAGAAGATCACCACCCGCAAGCCGGACAAAACACAGCTGGAAATCGCCACATCGGCTCTTAAGGCAGCACTATGATAGCTCAAAAAGTAGAAGGTGTTTTACGGAAATACAAGGAATTGGAGGAGATGATGGCTTCCCCGGAGGTCACCTCAGATCCTTCCAAAATGGAAAAAATCGGGCGGGAATACAACAACCTGAACAGGAATCTCCCCGTATACAAGAAATACCTCGAACTTGTGAACAGCATTCAGTCCTCAAAGCAGCTCCTTGCCCAGGAGAGTGATCCCGAGCTTCTGGAACTGGCCAGGGAGGAGCTGGAAAGCTCTGAAGAGGCGCTTCCCGAGGTGGAGCAGAAGGTCAAGCTTCTTCTTGTTCCCCGCGATCCCAAGGATGTGAAAAACGCAGTACTGGAAATACGGGCGGGCACCGGCGGCACCGAAGCCGGAATTTTCGCAGCGGATCTCTACCGCATGTACTCCTACTATTTCGAAAGAAAAGGCTGGAGCACGGAGGTTCTGTCATCGAGTTTCGGGGAGCTCAATGCCATAAAAGAAATCATAATCATGGTCAAGGGCGACAATGCATTCGGTACTCTGAAGTACGAATCGGGTGTGCACAGAGTCCAGCGCGTTCCTCTCACAGAAGCTCAGGGCAGAGTGCACACTTCCGCCGCATCGGTGGTGGTTTTCCCCGAAGCGGACGAATTCGATATGCAGATCGATCAAAATGACCTTCGGATTGATACTTACTGCTCCAGTGGTCCCGGGGGCCAGTCGGTCAACACCACCTATTCAGCAGTGCGGATCGTACACGTCCCCACCGGAGTCACCGTCACCTGCCAGGACGAAAAGTCCCAGCACAAGAACAAGGCCAAGGCACTCAAGGTGCTCCAGACCCGGCTCTACGAAATGGAGCTGGCCAAAGTGGAGGCGGAGGAGTCGGCGGCACGCAAGAGCATGGTGAGCACCGGGGACCGCAGCGCAAAAATCAGAACCTACAACTTTCCCCAGAACCGCGTGACTGACCACCGCATCAATCTCACCTTGTACAATCTGGACAGGGTCATAGACGGCGATATGGATGAGCTTATCGAAAACCTCTCCCTGGCCGACCTCAACGAACGAGTGAAACAGGCTGGAATGTAGCCGGAACCCCCCTGCGATGACCGTAGCAGAAGCACTCCGCAGCATCCAAGCCCGACTGCATCCCGTTCTGGGAGAGCTGGCCGGACCGGATGCCGAACTCATCCTCCAACATATTCTCAACCAATCCCGAACCGAATTGTATGTTTCATCTACTAAAGAACTCGATACAGAAACAGTTGGACGTATCGGGAAGATAGTGGAACGAAGGCTCAATCACGAGCCTCTGCAGTACATTCTGGAAAGAGCGTTTTTCTTCGACCGCGAGTACCTGGTCAACCCCAGGGTTCTCATACCCCGACCGGACACTGAAACGCTGATCGAAGAAGTTTTAAGTACTGAACCGGATGAGCCACGCAGATTCGCCGACATCGGCACCGGTTCCGGTATCCTGGCATCAGTTCTGACTGGGCAGAGGCCGACCTGGACAGCTGTAGGAGTGGATATTTCACCTGATGCTCTGGAAACCGCGGCCCGCAACTGCGGACCTGAAGTGAAACTGCTCTGTGCGGACATGCTCTCGGCGTTCAATCAGGAAAAGCTCTTTGACTTTATTATCAGCAACCCGCCCTACATTTCGGCCCGGGACATGGCCCGGCTGGACAGGAGTGTTGCACAGTATGAGCCGCATTTAGCACTTTACGGTGGTGAAGACGGACTTGATTTCTACCGAATTCTGTCCCGAACTGCCCCGAAGCATCTGGTGGAAAACGGCCGTTTGTACCTGGAAATCGGTTATGATCAGGGTGAGAGCGTTCCGGATCTGTTTCGCCGTGACGGCTGGGCCGGCGTTTCTGTCCAGCATGACCTGGCCAAAAGGCCCCGAGTGGTGAAAGCTCAATGGAAAATCAACTGAGTAGAAAAAAAGCACCGTTCGATTCGCCACTACCCGGCAAACTGGGAACAAGTCCTCTGGTTTGTGGCCTGGCCGGCCTGTTCAAAGCAGCCGTTCGGGTGCGAAATTCGGCATTCGACACCATACCTCTCCTTTCATACAAAGCGCAACGACCGGTAATCAGCATCGGCGGTATACGCGCCGGAGGCACAGGCAAAACGCCGGTAGCTCAGTTTGTCGGCCAGTACCTGACCCAGAGAGGCTACGAAATTGCATTTCTGTCCAGAGGCTACGGACGAGTGTCCAGAAAACCGGTCCTGGTGAAACCGGGGGAACAGGCCTGCTGGGAGGAAACCGGAGATGAACCGGCGCAGCTGCACTCGAATTTGCCCCACTCCTGGCTTGGTATCGGAGCAGACCGGGTGGGGAATGCCAGAAGATTGGCTCCGTTACTCTCCCCCAAGGCGGTTTTTGTTCTGGATGACGGGTTTCAGCACCGAAAAATCAGAAGAGATCTCGATATAGTCTGCCTTCATGAGCAGATTTTTCACGACCGGCTGATTCCTGCGGGATACCTCAGAGAGCCCGTTGAATCTCTGAGCAGGGCAAAGCTTTTTGTACTTGTCGGTTCTGAGGAGAAACTAGAGGAACTTCGTGCGGTAAAAGCCTCACTTGAAAGTCGTTTCAGCTCTTCACGATGCTCGATACTTCTTCAGAAACCGTCCGGATGGGTTGAAGCGAAAAGCGGCAGAATATG
>JBKHHW010000109.1:0-10206 GCA_046538945.1 Chitinispirillaceae bacterium
CCGGGGAATTTCATGGAGTAGATCACGTTTTCCAGCTCAAAGGCGATGTTCTTCACTATTTCAGTGGGCTGGCCCCAGGTGAGGTCCCGGTTTGTGTACACCAGTATACCCGATGTCGTGTACAGGTTGCTGAATGATTTGAAATAGGTGCGGGTGACTCCTCTGACCGTTTCACCGCCGTAGTAGGTCAGATCGTGACTTTCCGTTGCTCCCATCATCATGTAGACGATATTGCCTTTTGTGCTCTTTTCCACCTCTTTAATCAGCTCGCGACCGGTTTGGGTTGACTTGAGCAGCTCGAAAGCAGCTATCATCTCCTTACCCAGAGGTATAATTTTCCCCTTGGGGGTCGCAGTGGCACTGATAAGAAAAAGAACCAGAAAGCCTGAAATCAGTGCAACCGATAAGGGGTTTTTCCTTATGGTGGAAAAGTCGATCCGGCCTTTGGTCCAGTCTGCAGCAGAGATGAATGCATTACGGATACATACCAGCTTCGCCTTGATTCCGTCTTTCATGACCAGCTCCTTTTTAAGGTAAGCCACCGGAAGATCTTGTGCCCTCACTTTATTATACGCTTAAATTGTTAGGTTCGTTACAGAAAAATTCAGAATTTAGGAGACGAATCGGACTGAACAAGCAATAACAGGGCACAGAGCGAGAATCTCTCAGCCTCTCCCCTCCCGGATATGAAACGGAAGTACGACCGAAAAAGGAATCATGAATTGATCGAGAACTCTTTGAGAAAGAAGATACTACTGCAGGGGAATAGAAAAAATCAGGCACTCCCCCCTACCAATATCTCCCTGGTAAAAAGGAATGCACCAGAAAAGCAGAATGAGCATATCGGGCTTAAGCCCCGCAAGACTACTGGAAAGAAAAATTCCCACTGAGGGAATTCACTATGAATTCCTCAGAAAGCAGATCCTCTGCATCCTCAAGATCAAAATCCTCTCTCTTTCCTCTGATACGCAGAAATATGTTTTCACCATTGTTGTTCAGGATAAGCGCCAGCTCCGCATACCCGTACTCGTCTGCAGTCCTACCGATACCCTCCGCCTCGAATTCCTTACCCGCAAATGTCACCGGCGTATCAAACTTCTCCACATCGTAGGAGGACTGATTAAGTGAGTAGAACTGGGCCAGATGTTTTCTGACATCCGAGTGAGTGGACGCCTCCACCGCCAGAAAGCACCTGTAGGGACTGTCTTGGGTGGTAACCAGACCGTAGCCTCCCGGAGATTTCAGTTTTTCCCCCGATGAGCTGTAGTCATCGTACCACCTCCAGTTCCCGTCAAGGCACTGGAATCCGGGCAGAGTGGAGGAGAAACGGATGTTCACACCCTTCTTTTCGAATTTGTAGCTGAAAAAGACTTTGTAGGCCACCTCGGGATTTTTGAAGAGATACCCCGGCTCAGAATAGAGCCGTATCAGATTGTAGTTTGATCCCTCGACGATATAACAGTCGAAAAAATCCAGATCGGTTTCTCTCTGCTTTGAAGTCACCAAATAGGCTTCTTTGCTATCCACATACACCTTGTGCAGCGACTTATCGTACTTGTCCTCTTCGGTCAGCGCCATGTGCCGGGCAAGTTTAAGTGGAGAAATATCCTCTACGTCGGTTCTGAAGTACTGGTACAAACCCTTTATGAAACCCTCCCCGTCATCGAACCGGAACACCACCGTTTCATAATCCTTTTCAAGGGGCTTTGAAAAAGTCCACCCGTCCGGCAGCGAAAGACCGGTCTGGAAAGCCACCAGCCTGTTTGTGCTGTGGTATTCACTGTCGTAGTACTGTTTGAGTGAAATGGATTCCTTCATCAGAACTTTCGGAGCGCAACCGGTAAGGGCCAATACGGACAAGAGAAGTACAAATGATCTTAACGCGTTCATAGCCAGTTCCTCAGCAGTTTGGCGGTTGGACATTTCAGGTCTTTTGTGAAAAAAATGACGTTACCGGGCGAGCCGACTGAAATAAATGCAATCACCATGCCGATGGTTTAAAGCGATGCAGGGAAGCTGATTCCCGCAGCTGGCGCAAATCGGTTTTCGCAGAAACGGAAATCTTCACTTCAGAATGGGAAAACACCTCTTTTCACTGGGTATGAATTCCTACAGATTCAACAATCCACCGGGGAGGTCGCCCGGTTTCAGATTCCGGTGCGGGTCTCAATGAAAAGAAGGTACAAGTAATTCAGACACAGAACAGCATGGAGTATTTGTAAATTTTAGAAGAACAGCAAAGCATGTATGGAGGCTCTGCTGGTTAGCTCCTAGTCTCAGGAGTTCTGACCAGCGGTCAAAACTTGGGGTAATTCCAGCAGGAGAAAATCATTCCTCCAGCAGCTCGTCATCAGTAAACGTTTCAAGCCTTTCCTCGCGCCACGCCTGAAGTTGACGCGTACGGCTGGGGTGCTTGAGTTTGCCAAGCGCCTTGGTTTCGATCTGACGCACTCTTTCGCGGCTGATATTGAAGATCTCGCCAATCTCCTTGAGCGTCTTGATCCTGCCGTCGTCAAGCCCGAAACGCATCATCACGATCTCCTTCTCCTTGGGGGCGAGGGATTCGAGAACCTGCTTTATCTGTTCCTTCAGGTGAAGAAGGGATATCCTCTGGGTGGGATCCACCACCGTTGTGTCCTCAATGTACTCACCCACCGTGGTGCCGCTGTCACCCCCCACTTCCATGTCAAGAGAAATGGGCTCCATCGAATACTCGAGCGCCTGCTGGACTTTGGCGACCGAACAGCCCAGAGTGTCCGCAAGCTCCTGATGGGTGGGTTCATACCCGTACTCCATCACCCACTTGCGGCAGAGACGGACGGTTTTGTTTACAAGCTCAAGAGTGTTTGCCGGAATGCGGATGGCTTTGGATTTGTCGTTGATGGCGCGGGATATGGCCTGGCGTATCCACCAGGTCGCGTAGGTTGAGAACTTGTAGCCCTTGCGGTAGTCAAAATTCTCGACCGCCTTTATAAGTCCGCGGTTTCCCTCCTGAATGAGATCTATTATCTCCATCCCCCGCAGTATGTACTTTTTGGCGATACTCACCACCAGACGCACGTTTGCCTCTATTATGGCACACTTGGCCTGGTTGCGCATCTCCTCCCAGTGAGTGAACTCTTCGAATTCCTCATCCTGCTTGTCATTCTGAAGAACCGACTTGTACTGTTCCAGAATATGTTCGATCTGTTTTATATTTAGTTTGAGACTTCTGCAGAGAGCTATGGACTCGTCCTGAAGCTTCTGTGCCTTCTCCGAACCCTTGTCAAGGTCACTTACGGCTTTGTTCTTCTTCCTGATAAGAGAAAGCGTGCGTAGAAACCCTTTGCGGAACTCCTCAAGATCCTCGTCCTCACCGGTCTGATCCTCCTCAAGCGCAAGCACATCGATGCACTCCACCTCACCGGTCTTGAGTTCCTCACCCAAACGGTACAGGCTCTCAAGGGCGCAGGGCGAACGGAAAGCCATTTCGAAAAGTTTACCCTGCGCATACTCGATCTGCATCGCATACTCGATCTCCTGGCCCTTTGACAGGAGCGGAACTCTTCCCACACTGTTGAGATACACCCAGGTGGGATCGGTGTAGCGGGGAGCTTTGCGGGCGGAAAGTGGCTTCCTGACCTTGCGCTCGTAGAGAGGCGCGGCCTTTTCCTTCACAAAGGTATTTATATCGATATTTTCCTGCCGGAGAATTTCCCTGACCCGCTCAAGGTCGCACGGAGTGGATGCCACCTCCTCGATCTGGGCCTCCGTGACAAAACCCTGCAGAGTGGCGAGTTTGCGCAACTTTAGAGTTATCTTGTCCGGTTTTTCCGCTTCTTTGGAAACTACTGTTGCTTTTTTTCTGATCATGTCTGCTCTTCCAACTCTTTTAGCTGTACGGTGTACTCCCTGTGCAGTTCGAGAAGCCTCTGTTTGTCCCCAGGGGCACTCCTGAGTTCCACTCTCAAGTTCCTCAGCTGATTCTTTAGAAATTTCCTGCGCAACAAAATGATCTTCTGAACCAGCTCCTCATGGATATGATCCCTGAGCGCCGGCCTTACCATCATCATGTGAATTACACGTTTAACCTCGGACTCCTCCCTGAGCCCCTCGGTCAAACCCTCCAGACTCCCTTTTTCTTCGTAAGTCCGCAGTATCAATGAATATATATCAGAGGATAATTTATCCGTAAGTGTTTCGGGAGAAACATACTGACTGGCCTGTTGCACCAGTTCGGGACTGGTCATGAGAATCCGCAGAAAACTGCCCTCCAGGCCGCTTAGATACTTTTCACTCTCCTTGACCGTAATGGAGGCGATTCTTTGGGGTTCCTGCTCCCTTCCCCCGGATCTGAAGCGTTTAAAAACCAGACGTTTGTCCACCCGGAGCCGATCAGAAAGCTTTGTGATGAAATCATCCCGTATGATTGGATCCTTGAGCTGCTCGACATAGGCTGCCAGCTCCTCAATTACCTGCCGTTTCCCGTGAGGAGAATCGCTGTCATGTTCCGATACGGCTTTTTCAATGAGAAAAGATGTGGAGTTTTGAGCGGAATCCAACATTCCCAAAAAGGCGTCGGCTCCCTGAGCTTTCACGAAGGAATCGGGGTCCTCGCCCTGGGGCAGCACCAGAACGGACACTTCCAGGTTGAACGGAGCCAATACCTGTAATGCTTTCTGTGCAGCACCGAGGCCGGCCTGGTCTCCGTCAAAGACCAGAACCACCCTGGAGGTAAAACGACGTATAAGGTGAGCGTGTTCCACCGTGAACGCCGTGCCCGAAGTAGCCACCGCATTGCGGATTCCCGCCTGGTAGAGGGAGAGATAATCCATATACCCCTCCACAACCAGGATACGCTTCTGTTCCCGTATCCCCTGACGAGCCTTGTGAATACCATAGAGAACGCGGTTTTTCTGATACAGAGCGGTTTCCGGAGAATTGAGGTACTTGGGCTTGGCATCCGCCTCAAGCCCCCTTCCCGCAAAAGCTATCACCCTGCCGGTAAGATCATACAAAGGAAAGATGATCCTGTCCCGGAAACGGTCGTATACTCTTCCGTTGTCCTTCTGAACAGCCAGCCCGCACTCAACCAGCTCGGATTGTGCGATGTTTTTAGCACGCATATAATCAATCAGCTCAGACCACCCCGGAGGTGCATACCCCAACTGGAACTCCTTCACAGTTTCCGCACTCAAACCTCTCGATTTGAAATACTCCACCGTTTTTGGAAACGCTTTGATCTGGTGATAATAAAACAGCGACGCCTCTTTATGGATATCTATAAGCTCGGTTTTGGATACTTTGGCAGGATTTCCCGCATCCGAAGCCTCCTCGTGCCTCGTTTCGAGTCTGACTCCAGTTTCCTGGGCCAGCATACGAAGGGCCTCGGGGAAATCCACCCCTTCGATTTCCTGCAGGAAACTGAACACATCCCCCCCCTTGCCGCAGCCGAAACAGTGGTAGAAACCTCTGGCCGGGTTTACGTTAAAAGAGGGTGTCTTCTCCTTGTGAAAAGGGCAGAGTCCCTTGAGAGTCTGTCCCTGCGGCTTCAGATTCACATACCTGCCCACGATGAGAGCAATATCCGCTCTGGCGCGGATGTCTTCCTTAACTGTATCATCAAAGCGCTGGTTCATGTGAATGGTCATAAGTTTGGTGAAAATGCCTGACAGTCTAACCGAGGTAACGTATTGATCGATAACTCCTGGTAAGAGAAAAATATCAAAGGATAAGCCCGGTCTCAATATTTTTATTTCCGAATCGTATCCGCGGACCCCATTCCAGTGATCAGACTTCAAAGAAACTTCTCCAAACAAACCTGTACTGTTCGTGAGAACTGCCATCCTGATCACAGCTGGCTGTGAAAATGCAGCCGCAACACATAAATCCTCACCAAGCTTGTGCACATACCCGATCAGGTGCTATTTTTCCATTGAACTGAAAAAACCTGGAATGCGGTCGGTCACTCATGAAGCAAATTATCAGAAACGCGAAAGTGTCACGGAAAACAATGCAGTTTTTCCTGGCTGTTCTTCTTTCTTCCGTATCATTCTATTCCACCTATGCAGCATGCTGTGCGGAATTGCCGGTCTCGCATACGGAGGAAATTGCGGACTCCTGCTGCTGCACCGTCACGTGCGGGGATTGTGAGCAAAATACCGTAAGCTGCACTACGTGCCGGGAGAAAACCGAACGGAACCGGTTCAGCTCCGCTGCGGTTTATCAGCAATTCAAAGTATACAGTTTTGTAAACAATATCCAAGTATACACCTCTACGGTCGTCTGTTCCAAAAACGGATACGAAAATACCGGTGGTATCACCTTTTCTCCCCACCTGATCAAAATCAGTACCGACATACTGCGAATTTGATCTTATAGACGCCTGAACCGCAGTCCAGATCTGCGTTTCTAGCGGCATCCACCTTTACAGTATAATTCCCTTCCCGGGCTGTTGTCGCCGGAAATCAGGCATAAAGCAGCTTTATGGGTTTCGATAGGGAAATCTGACAAGTGTTTCATTATTACAGACATTCTGTATCTATTCCAAAGGAGTATGAAATGAAAAAACTATTCTACATAATCAGCTTTACAGCCGTAGCAGTCCTTTTATCATTCTGCGGCAGTTCAAAATCCGAAAGCATGGGAACCGAAATCCCCAAAGATTCCAAGGTGGTAAAACTGGCCGATGTCCTCGCGGCACCCGACGATTTTCACGATCAGAACGTGGTGATGGAAGGAATAGTATCCGGACAGTGCGCTTCGCTCTGTGAATTCATGTACAAAGAGGGAGCGGAGGTGGTGGAGATTTTCCCCAAGGGCTTCACGCTGCCTAAACTCAAAATTGGAAGTAAAATAAGAATGTATGCCCAGATCACCAGCGGCAGTGAACGGGTAGTTGTCTCGGCTCTCGGCCTCGAACGTTTGTAAGGTGAGGTGAACGAAATGATGACATTCAGAAAATTCGCATTCAATAACATAAGGAGAAATCCGGTGCGGGCGGTTCTTACAGCGCTGAGTGTGCTGGTATCGGCCGCAACGCTAACCGTAGTGCTCTCTCTGGACAAGGGATATACGTCGGCGGTAAAAAACGAGCTTGTGGACAAGACGGGTGTGCATATGTACATCACCAAGGAGGGGTGTCCCATAGAAGCGGCTTCGGTCATTGCCCAGGGAGGGCTCAGTCCTCTCTATGTGGAAGAAAACGTGACCGGAAAAGTGCTCAATGTCCCCCAGGTCGAGACAGTTCTCCCTTTCAAGCTCTTTGCGGTAACTACCGATGACGGCACCCGTACCGATATATTCATGGGGGTGACCGAGTCCATCAGAAAAATGAAGCCGGACTGGGTACTGGAGAGGGGGGAATGGTTTCCCCACGACAGTGCGGTTATCCTCGGTGCCGAAATGGGCAGGGTTGAAATGGTTGATGTGGGGCAGAGGATATATTCAGAGCATTTTGACAGGGAGTTTGTTGTAAGCGGGATTCTTAAAAGAAATTACTCCCAGGATGACGGCACGTTCTTTCTGCCGCTCAAAACTGCACAAACAATGATACGCCGGGAGGATAAGCTTTCTGCCATAGCCATTAAGCTTAAAGATATCGAAACGCTTGAAGATGTCAAGACCGAACTGAGAAGCATGCTTCCCCAGGATCATTTCGTCATCAGCTCCAAAGAACTCGGTGAGGGGATACTTGAATTCTTCACCTCCACCCGGGTAATCATGTTCGTGATGGTGGCCGTTGCGTTTGTGGTTTCTGTATTCGGAATCATAAATACCATGATCATGACTGTTATGGAAAGGCGTAAAGAAATCGCCTACCTAAAATGCACGGGAGCGGGGAAAACCGATATAGTCAAGCTTATAGCACTTGAAACAGTGACCATCTGCATTCTGGGAAGTGCTCTCGGGGTACTTTTCGGAACCGTGCTCAGTCCGACATTCGGCAATTTTATGCGTCAATTCATGATTGCTTACGCCCCCTCAGGCTCCATCGGTAAAGCCGACCCTCTGATCATCCTGGGTTCCTTTGCCGTGTGTATCGTAACCGGCCTGATCTGTTCTGTTTACCCGGCCCTGAGGGCTGCCCGAATTGTTCCCATGGAGGTATTGAGAAATGAATAGAGAAGAAGTTCTTTCGTTTAAAGATGTATCGAAAGTGTACAGAAGAGGTGCGGAGCAGGTACACGCAGTGGAAAAGGCAACTCTGATCATAGAAAAAGGTGAGTATGCTGCTGTTTCAGGGCCTTCCGGGTCAGGGAAAACCACCATGCTCAACATGATGGGATGTCTGGACTACCCCAGTTCCGGAGAGGTGAAAATTGACGGAACCGTTACCTCGAGCCTGCCGGAAAAGGAGCTGGTCAAGGTGCGCCGTAAGGCCATCGGGTTTGTGTTCCAGCAGTTTTTTCTGATTCCCACTCTGACAGTGCTGGAGAATGTGGAACTCCCTCTTCTCTTCTGTAATCAGTCCGGGAAGAGCAGAGCTGAGGAACTGCTTGAAACGGTGGGCCTTGGAAAAAGAATGAAACATCTGCCCTCACAACTTTCCGGCGGTGAAATGCAGCGGGTGGCGATCGCAAGAAGTCTTATCAACAAACCCTCCCTGCTCCTTGCAGACGAGCCCACAGGTAATCTTGACAGTAAAAATGCGGCACTGATCATGGATCTTTTCGAGAAGCTCAACTCAAACGGCCTTACCATAGTTGTAGTGACTCATAATAATGATCTGGTGAAACGGTGCGGAAAGGTGATACAGATCGAGGATGGAAAACTCAAAAATTAGCACGGTACTGCTTCTGCTGTTTGCATTGAGTTCATTTTCCTCAGCCTCATGGATGATCTCCGCGGATGCGGACCTGCGCTACCGCGCCTCTCTCCCCCGGGAACACCGGGGGGGAGTCGAAGCGCTGGGGCTTTCAGTCAGAAAGACCATAGCGGATCAGCAGGGCGACAGGTGGATACTCTTTGGCATGGGTGAAGTAATGGACAACTTCTCCATGCTGATGCTCCATGAAGGGTATGTGAGTCTCAAGGGACCTATGGGGACGTGGAACATCAGTGCGGGAAGAAAGCTGCTGCCCTTCGGCCTTCTGTACAATTACAGCGCCGACCGTATGATCTTTCACACTCTCGAGCAGTCAAGCCTGGGGATGGGTGTGGACAATGGGTTGCAGTTCTTTGGGGTCCTTCCCAGCTTCGATTATTCCGTTTCCCTCACCCAGGGGTTCGGGGCAGGCAAGATCACCGGAATCGGCAAGGGGCTTCTCACCTCCAGGATTGGTTTTCAGGTCGGTGAATATGATGACGGGAGTGTAGGATTCTCGTTTGCTGCCGGGTATACCAATGCCAACGCTTCCGGTCATCATGGACACCATTCCCATCATGGCAGTGAAGAAGTTTTCATGACCAGATATGTGGGTTCAGTCGATCTGACCTACTATCTGGGACAGATGATCATCAGAAGTGAAATTTCAGGGGGAAGCATCGACAATCAACTGTTTGCCGGCCTTTTCGCCTTGACGGATTATGCCCTGAATTCCAAAACTGATCTTACTTTCGCCGCAAACATTTCCAGAACGGGTGAAAGTTATGAAGACACATGGTTCGGAGGATTGAGTTTCAGCTCCGCCTGGTTCACTCTCCGTACCGGATATTCCTACACTCATTTCAAGGAGAATAAACATGAAATCACGATTCAGCTATATCGTCTCTTTTCTGCTAATTTTTAGTGCGGCGAATGCATTTGCTCAGGAGCAGTTTCTCTGCGTATGGCGTAATCCTGAACGCACCATGAACAAAATCTTTTCTGATGCTAATGACTATCGGACTGTCAACCTGAGCATCTCTTCCCAGCAGCGCAAGGAAATTGAAAAGAAGCTTGGTTCGGAACTGTTACCCGGACAGCAGGAGAATCTTTCCGTATTCGAGATGACGGACCGCGCTGGAGAAAAGATCGGAACCATCATGGCTGTAACCCAGAAAGGTGAATTCGGAGCAGTTGAGTTTGTCTTCGGTCTGGATCTGGAAGGGAAAATCAGGGGGATGTACATTCAGCGGGCAAGGGAACGGGACAAGGAGTTCAAAAAACGGGAATTTCTGGATTCTTTCAAAGGTAAAGCTCTTGCGGATGTCGAGGAGATGGCGCCGAAGTTCAAAGAGGCATCCATTGCTGTAAGAGCGGTCATACTCGGAGTGCGCAAAGAGCTTATAGCATATAATTACCTT
>JBKHHW010000110.1:0-10189 GCA_046538945.1 Chitinispirillaceae bacterium
CCCCACGCGAAAACAAGCTGATAGCCGAGTGAAAACAGAGACCATTTCCAGTTCTTCAGTTCCCTGAATACCGTGACTAATGCAACAAGACACGGTGTGTACAGAAGAACGAAGAGCATGAATGCGAATGCCGACAGCGGAGTAAAATAGTCTCTGATTCTTGCCCGAAGTCCCTCGCTTTCCTCGTTCTCTTCAGTACCCACGGCGTAAAGAACGCCCATCGACCCCACTACGATCTCCTTGGCGACGAAACCAGTGACAAGCGACACCGCTCCACGCCAGTCAGTTCCGAAAGGTCTGACCACCGGTTCCAGTGTCTTGCCGATTCTTCCGATGTAGGTATGCTCCATTACCGCGGCGTGTTTCTCTGTTTCTAAGTTTTCAACTACTGCCTCGCGGGCTGATTCCTCCATGCTCATATCCGACCGGACCTGTTCGATTCGGGAATCGAACTGCTGCTCGATCTGGGGTGCCTTGGGATAAATGCCGGCCCACCAGAGTATGATTGAAAAGACAAGCACCACTGTTCCCATCTTCTTGAGGTAGTGTTCCGTCTTCTGCCACATGTGAATAAGTACGCTTCGTCCGGTAGGGAGACGGTAGGGAGGAAGTTCCATCACAAATGCATGATCCTCCGCGTTTCTGAAAAGCGAGTGTTTGAAGAGAATCGCCATGAGGACAAATGCAGCAAAACTCAGGACTACCTGAAAAAGAAACACCATATTACCAGCCTGGTCGGGAAACAAGGCTCCTGCGAAAAGGACAAACACCGGCAGCCGGGCAGAACAGGAGATAAGCGGAGTGAGCAGAATTGTTTTGATGCGGTCTTTGGGTGATTCGAGGGTGCGCGCCGCCATTATCGCCGGTACACTGCAGCCCATCCCCATAAGCATGGGAATGAAGCTCTTGCCGTGAAGACCGATTTTGTGCATTAGCCTGTCGGTGATAAAGGCGGCCCTGGCCATGTAGCCGGTGTCTTCCATAATCGAAATACCTAAAAACAGTATGAGAATGTTGGGGAGAAAGCCAATCACCCCACCCACGCCGGCGATTATTCCATCCACAAGAAGATCCCTGAAAACCCCCTCGGGGAGAGTGGCGGATGCCGCAGTGCCAAGCCAGCCGAACAGTGTTTCTATCCAGCCCATGGGGTGTTCACCCAGTTTGAAAGTCGCCTGGAAAAGAAGCCACATGAAAACCAGGAATATGGGATAAGCCCATACCCGATGAGTGAGAACGGAATCGATTCTGTCGGAAATCTCGAGTCTGTTTTCAACCGGAAAGCGCACGCACTCCTTGACAGCCCCCGAAATGAATCCATAACGCTCCTCGGCGATGCGTGTCTGGGGATCATCACCGAGAATCTGACAAAGCTCAGTTACTAACCGGTCCCGGATTGCAAGTACCGACTTTCCTCCGGACATACCCGCTATGTCGTTTTCGACTACCTTGTCTTTTTCCAGGAGCTGCACGGCAACCCACCTGGATGGGTAAGAAATCTCAGGAAGTGAATCAAGAGCGGACTCCAACTTCACAATCGCCGCTTCGAGTTCGCCGGGAAGAGGTATTGAAAAGGGAGCTGTTTTCACCTCTTTTCTTGGCTTTTGGTTTAATGCCGAGGAGAGCAGACTGTCGATTCCCTCCCCCGTCCGGGCAACCGTGGGAATAATAGTCAACCCGAGCAGCCTGCTTAAAAGGGCAGTGTCTATACTCATTTTCCTGCTCTTGACCTCATCCCACATATTCAATGCCAGCACGGGACGCACCCCCAGCTCCATGAGCTGAACTGTCAGATACAACTGGCGATCGATATTGGTCGCGTCGATCACATTGATCACCACATCAGGCTTCTCGTTCATCAGAAAATCGCGGGCAACCTTTTCGTCGGGCGAGCAGGTGCTGAGTGAGTAGGTTCCGGGGAGATCGATCACTTCCGCCCCGACTCCATTGTGACGGACATTTCCCTTTTTCAGTTCTACTGTGACACCGCTCCAGTTGCCCACCTTCTGATTCGCACCTGTAAGCCGGTTGAAGAGGGACGTCTTGCCTGAATTCGGGTTTCCCGCCAGACAGATTTTCATTGATGAAGATTGAGACTGCGTCTTCATATTTCCGGGGTCTACGGCTATGTCCGCTCCATTCATGCCTTCACCTCCTTGAGTGACACTTTATCGGACTGGCAGATCTTGACAGGGACAACGTAAACCTCCCGGGCCTCGGTAATCCTGAGCGAAATGGAGGTATGTTTCACTTTCACTTCAATAGGATCATAGAGCGGGGCATACTTGATAATCTGAAGTATGGTTCCCGGGATGAATCCCATTTCCAGCATTCTCTTTTTGAGCGGTCCCTCTCCTCGGACACTGTCGATTCCCACAGTGTCACCTTCTTTGAAGAGTGTCAAGGGTTTGGGCTCTGATACTTTCTGCGTCATCACGCGCCTCCTGTTGATTTGCACTTATTGAATTAGATATCTCTAACTTGATCGTAAAAAAAATCACCACTCCATTTTTACGCCGATCATCTTTGCCTCATCCCTGCGCAGAGACAGATGGGTGTTTCTCACTTTGACTTCGATAGGATCATCAAACGGCGCTGCTTTGACAACGCAGACAGATTGACCCCGTATGATTCCCATGTCAAACAGCCTTTTTCTGACTGATTCTGATCCGTTCACCTTGATGACAGTCCCTCTGTCGCCCGGCAGGAGGGAGTTGAGATCTGTTTCTCTTTGGTAACCGCCGTTTTCTTCGTAAACACAGTCGGAGGAACAGTCTGTATCCGTTGCGTTTTTTTTAAGTGTACTGCGGATTTTTTCAGTATAACTGCTGTTTTCCTTCATCATTTTAAGCAGGGCAGTCATCTTCCTGCACACTTCCTCCGACATGCCGTGTTCCATGCTGCAGGCGGTCTTGTCAGCCTCCTCCTGCGATAACCCGAGTACGTCGGTGAAAAAGTCGAAAAGCACATGGTGTCTTCGGGCAATACATTTTGCTGTGCCGTGTCCCTTGTCGGTGAGAGTGACAAAGGAGCGGGCTTCGTAGTTAATAAGCCCCTTCTGGGCCAGCGAGCGCAGAGCCACAGTGACCGATGATCGTTTCACATTCAGTTTGTCGGCGATCTCCATGGAACGCGCGACTTTGTTCATGGCGGATATATGCAGAATGGCTTCCAGGTAATCTTCAAGAGTGGGGCTGAGACTGCTCATAGTTTTACTCCTAACTAAATTAGAACGGTCTAACTAAAATAAAACGGATTTTACTGTGATGCAAGAAAAAACGCGTGCAGAAGTGGATATCATGCTTTGGGCATTGGTATCGGAGAGCAGTGAGCGGCTCGGATACGTGCGCCGAGCCCAGAATTCCGATTCATGTTGAATATTCAATTGATATGGGTATTGTAGATTCCTACTATTCTTCAACCATTCCGTCGATCAGCAGGCTTGTAATCCCCAGGCTTTTTAAAAGATCATAACCCCAGATGCTTTCAAGCAGGATCTAGGGCAGTTTATTTTGACCCGTTCCTTGTGGTAGAGGCTGTATAGTTCATAGTATTCACATATAGACTATCTTATTACCGGCAGACGTATCGTTTTCTGCTGATCTCCGTTTGTGAGCACAATCAGATACGTTCCGCTCGGCATCCTGTTTTTTCCTCCAATGCTCAGAGTTCCGCTGCCGGAGGAGAGGTTCCACTTTCTCAAACAGCGGCCGTCAAAGGACAGAACAGAAATGCTGCAGTTTTTCCCTGCCGGCCTGCCCAGATTGTAGCTGACAGTGCCGGTTTGGGCCGAAAGAGACAAATTGCTCTTCTTGTTTTCTGCCTTGAGTATCACACTTGTAGTCGCAAACGAAACATCTGTGATCTGTCCGTCTGTTACGGTAATGTTTTTAGCCTGGTCGGGGATGTCTGGGTAGAGAAACAGTTTCTCCTCCTCTACCACACTACCGACCGTGATCTTCTGATCCATACCGTACCATTGTATGTCGATTTGGCCGCTCTTTCCAGGCGACCCTACTGCAAGTTTGTAATCCCCCGTTGCCAGAAACGGAATGGTAACCGGAGTGCTGCTGCCCCCCGGGCCGCTGACAGGATAATTCCAGTCACGGGAAAAAAAGCGGCTTGCGGCTGATAAGTTGTATTCTTCGAGCAGTATCAGAGAAACCAGTCGGTCATGATTGTCGTAGCAAGCGGCATAGACGTTCTGGCTACCGGGAAGGGTGACATTGATTGTGCCGGATTTCAGATTCATCGAAGTCTCGACCACGGTAGTCTTTTTTTCTTCTACCGTAAACGGGCCCAGCTGAGTTCCGGGGGAATACCCTTGTTTGCCAGCCATCGCTTCAGAGCCTTTTGATCCTTCACTCAGAAGACAAGCCCAGGCACTGTGAGTTCCCGGCTCCAGGCCGATAAACCTCAGGCCGTTCATGGGAGTCAGATGCGCGAATGATGTTTTTGAATGTTCTCTTTGTCCAGCAATGAAAAAAACGTACTCTAAATTCATCTCTGTTAGTGCTCTAAAGTCAAAGGCGTTGCCAGCTTCTTCTCTAAGAAAGCCTCCCGCACTACCGCCTGACTGCAGCTGTACACTGATTTCTTTTGAACCATCCGGATCAACGGAGATGTATTCTGCTGATGCCTCTTCTATAGTGTTCGGATACCAGGTAGGCAGCGCATAGTAATGATTATCCGGCTCTATCAAGATCTTGAAGGGCTCCGAAGCAGTTACCTGTTCAATAAAAGAGCTGTTATCGATAGGGCCGTAGCTGTTCCGGTAAACAGATGAGTTCTGATATACAAAAGTTATGCTGGCATCAAAGTCAAGTGCAGCATTTCCATAGGTTACGTTTCCCGAAATTGTGCCGGTTTCATTTTCGGTCGAAGTGGGTGAATCAGGCACCCTGATTTCGATGTTTTCAATCTTTTGTCCACTTGCAATGTCCAAACGCGTGGCGGTAGAGGGAGTTTCAGATGCGGGATAATAGCGGGAGTAGAATTGATCCGAGTAGCTTGAATACTTCAAACAATAGGAACCCGAAGGGATACCTTCCAATTCGAAAGCGGAATTTCCGGTAAATACATATCTGTTACTATAGACAAGGCCGTTTTCACCTACCAGATCAATGTCGAAAGATCTATTGATTGTTTCCCCGTTCTGCTGAAGAATTGTGCCGGAGACGCTTGCTCCCATTTGAAGGTGAATCTCTTTTCCTGATACATCCGTGGTAAGTGAAACCAAAGTGGGTTCGTCTGCAACCACCGACTTGCCGTCCCACCACTGGGCCTCATAGCCATCATCAGGATGGATCATAATGTAATAATCCCCGGGAATTACTATTGCAGATGTGGAAAATGCACCTTCACTGTCAGAAGAATAATTCATGTGATTGCTTGCTCCGCTTTCTGCATGAATTGTCCTAATCGTACCGGATGTGTTTGGTAAAGGAGATGATTCATAGAAGAAGGTTCCGGAGATCGTAATCTCGATCTCTTCACCATTTGAAGTGGGTGAGGGCACTACCATCGTATTGCCACTTGATGCCTGCCCATCAACCACAGTGATCCATTGTGCGGAAAAAGGATCGTCCGTATTTCCAAGGAACGAAACCCCATCTTGGTACCTGTTAATCATAAGGGTATAGGTGCCCGCGGGAAGACCGGTGATTTCGAAAGTACCCTCATATCCTGCATAAGTCCTTTTGAGTTCAAACCCGAAGGTGTCCAGAACGGAAATGTAGGTTCCGTAAGTATAGGGGGTTGTGCCGTCGCTTTGGACCACCGTTCCGGAAATGCTGGCGGATCCTGTTGCGGTGCGCTTGGAAAGTGTTTTGGGGACTGCTGGCCTGGCCATTACTGATGTGGTCCAGTCAGATTTGTGAAAGAGTTTCTGGACCAAATTCTTCATAGTTGGATTCTGCTGAGCCTGCAGGGAAGGTGTTACACCGATGCTCAGCAGAAACATGAAGAAAAGATAAACGGGCACTTTAGAACAACGGGAATCAGGTATCAACATCCTTTGCTCTCCTGTTATGGACTCTAATGGCGGTTTGGAGTGAATCGGACAATGAGATCAGTATAAATAATCACTTGTCCCGGAGTCAAAGGTTTTGGTGGGAAGGTGTTTAAAACTTACTGTACTGTCGATAGCTTTTACATCAAGATCTTCGGGACCTCTTTTTACCACCCTTCCCTTCCGTACGTCTCTTGTTATTACCACCTTTGTTGATGAATTTCGGTGTCGACGTCAGAAGGTCTACCTGCTTCCGGCGTCCTGCAGCGCTCTTTTCAATAAAACAGGTTTCACCGGTAAAGGGGTCCATGCCAGTGCAGTACATCATGGTGGAACGGGTCGAGGGGGTGGGGGTGAAGAGCTGAACCTGCTCCGGTGTATAGCGCAGATCTTTCGTACACACCCGCTTGAGCTGCTTCATCTGCTCCATGCCGCATCCCGGGTGAGCTGCGATGAAGTAATAGGAAAGAAACAGCTTTTTTCCATCCGCGGCAGTAAGTCTGTCAAACAGTCTCTTGAACTCCAGCAGAGCTTCAATACCTGGTTTCCCCATCTTTTTCAGAACGTCATGAGAGCAGTGTTCAGGAGCGATTTTCATCTGTCCCGATATGTGGTCCCGGATAAGCGTCTTAAGGTAGCGCGTGCCGTTTTGTCTGTCTGCAAGAATCATATCATACCTGATACCGGATGACACAAAGACTCTTTTCACACCGGGAACTCTCTTTAGTTCATTCAGAAGAGAGATCTGCTGCGAGTGGTCGACAGGCATGCTGCGGCAAACTTCAGGGAACAGGCACGCTTTATTTTCGCAGGCACCTTTTGTTAATTTCTTTTCACATTCAAAACCGTACATGTTCGCTGTCGGCCCGCCCACATCCATGATGTTTCCCTTGAAAAGCGGGTGAGCCGTTATCGCCTTCACCTCTTTTAGAATGGAAGCCTTGCTGCGGGATCTGACCGCTCGCCCCTGATGAACCGCTATGGCGCAGAAACTGCACTCCCCGTAGCACCCCCGATGAGTGAGGACTGAAAAGCGAATCGTTTCCAGTGCCTTGACAGGCCCATTCTTCAAATGGTATGGATGGGCATCCCGCATATAGTGGTAAGCGTGCACTTCATCGAGTTCATTCCGGTTTAAATACGGCTGGGGAGGGTTCTGTACCAGATACCGGGTATCCTGCTTTTGATAGATAATTTTCGCCGTCACAGGATCGTTGTTTTTGTAAAATGTTCTGAACATCTCTGTAAAAGCGGCGTTGTCGGACTTGACTGTATCATAGCCGGGGAGCTCGATTCCCTTGTCAGGAGGAGTCTTTGAAATGTAGCAGAGTCCCCGGATATCACGGCAGTCCTGACCGTTTTTCAAATGCCGTGCAAGCTCGACAACCGATTTTTCCGCCATCGAATAGAGAAGGTAATCCGCTTTAGAGTCAAAGAGAACGGATCTGCGTATGCTGTCTGACCAGTAATCATAATGAGCGACTCTCCGGAGGCTGGCCTCAAGCCCGCCCAGTACGATAGGAGCGCTGTTTTTGAAATGGGCTCTGATCAGGTTTGCGTAGGCGATCACCGCCCGATCCGGTCTTTTGTTGTTTACCCCTCCCGGTGTGTAGTCATCGCTTCGGCGGGGTTTGCCTGATGCGGTTCTGTTTGCCACCATGGAATCGATGCACCCACCGGTTACACCCCAGAAAACGGCCGGTTCGCCCAGTCTGGTTATATCTTCTGAGGAGCCCCGGTCAGGCTGGCCTATTATCCCGACCCTGAATCCGGCCTGCATCAGGCAGTGACCCACCACAGAAACCCCTATAAGCGGTGAATCGATATAGCAGTCTCCGGTAACCAGTATGATATCGAGCTGTTTCCAGCCCAGTTTTTCCATCTCTTTTTTCGTGGTAGGAATAAACATTTGGATTGCCAGTTCGTTGTATACAATAAAATACTACTGCTTTGTGATTGAATATACGATATTTCTATTCACAAAATTGCAATGATTGGTACCTGTAAAAACATGAGTGAACAGAAAAAGAGAAAAATCGAGCTCCTTGCCCCGGGTGGTGATGCGGACAGTGTGAAAGCGGCAATCTGTGCCGGCGCGGATGCGGTCTACTGCGGAACTGCTTCTTTCAATGCAAGACAAAGAGCGGCCAACCTCTCTGTAGAGGAACTGGAGCAGCTCGTTCGTATTGCAGAGCAGAAGAATTGCCGGCTCTACCTCACTTTGAACACTTTAGTCTTTGATCACGAGATACCCCAAATTCTCAAACTCCTGGAAAGTGTCTACAGAGCGGGTATCCGTGTAGTAATCGTTCAGGATCTGGGTTTATTGCATATTCTGAAAACATATCTGCCCCAAATAGAAGTGCACGCATCAACTCAACTGACTACACATAATGCAGGACAGATCTCTTTTCTTTCCCGGTTCGGTGTCACCCAGGTAAACCTTTCAAGAGAACTTTCCCTTACAGAAATAAGGCCTCTGTGCGATGCGGCCCATGGAAAAAACATGAAAGTGGAAGTTTTCGTACACGGGGCATTCTGCATCTCATTTTCCGGCCAGTGCTATCTGTCGAGCTTTCTGTGCGGGAAATCCGGCAACAGGGGCGAGTGCGTACAGCCGTGCAGACGGCTCTATTCTGCTCCTGGCACAAAAGCCAAAACGGATGCTAAGGCGGTATTCAACCTGAAGGATAACTCTGTCTTTTCACATGCCGATTCCCTCTATAATGCAGGTGTGGATTCCCTTAAAATAGAGGGGCGGATAAAGAAGTTTTCCTATGTGTATAATGTGACCTCCGCCTGGAGGGAACAGGTGGATGCGCTCGAGGCCGGTGAAACTATCCGTCGTAAAGATAAAAGGCTTGAAACTGTCTTCAACAGGAAATTCACCGCGGGTTATGTGAAAGGCCGTATCGATGCCGATATGTTTATCGATACTTCACGGGATCAGTCGCTGAGGTTCGTCGCAAATGTAACCCGATACTGGGCAGATAAAAAGATTCTCACGCTCGATAAGAAAACTGATTTCACAAATGATACTGAAATACTTGTCTATACCCCTGATTTCACGTTTATCTGCAAAGGTGTACTTACTAAAAAAATCTCCTCTTTTGAGTACCTGTTCAGCATCGAACACAAACTGAAGGGTAAGATCAATCAAGGCTACCAGGTCTTTACGCAGAAATCATCCGATTCTGCAGACAGCATAAAATCGATGATTGATGAGTTGCACCCTGAAAAAGTACCGCTCAGGATCACTGTTTCCGGCTCGATTGGTTCGGAACTGAAAGTCGTGTTTGAATCACCCCGGGAAAGTGTCACTCTGTATTCGCAGATACCGCTCACCGCTGCATCCAGAAGGCCGCTCGATCAGGAGATGCTCCGTTCTCAGTTCGAACGGCTTGGCACCAGTCAGTTCGTGCTGGAGGAACTTGATGCATCAGAGCTTTCGGAGGACAGCTTTATTCCTCAGAAAGAACTGAACCGGCTCCGGCGGGAGGCTGTCGAGAAACTCAGTGGTATCACGATAGAATCATCCAGTTTTGAAGTTCCTCCGGTTGTCCATTCCTCGTCGTCCGGAAGAAAGGTAAAAAAAGCTTACTTTGTGTATGACATTGGAAATGGTCTATCCTCAAAACGAAATTGCGATACGACTGCTGTTGTCATCCCAAACAGTATCCATGACATTGAAAAAGCGGCGGCTGTTATCAGGAGTGAAGGTTTCACTCCGTTTTTCAGTTCAATATATATAGGGCAGGATTTCGGGGATGCTGTGAAGCTTCTTCACAAGCTGGACGGGCGGAAAATTATCACGAATAATACCGGCATTGCCGATGCCGCATCCCGGCTGGGTATGGAGTGGGTTGCCGGCCCCGGATTTAATATCGCGAATTCTTATGCGGTCGGGGCCCTGATGAGTATAAAAGGATTCAGCGGTTTTTTCTTATCACCTGAATTTTCTCAAAAGGATTTGGGAGCAATCCGGACACCTTCGCATATCGATGTGTGGCAGGCCGTCAACTTACAAAAGGTTCTCATGACAACCCGTCAGTGCCTGATCAGAAACATTTCAGGCTGCGGAAAAAAAGTGTGCGATCGCGATTGCCTTATTAACTGTAACCGGACCGTAACTGTCGTCAATTCGCAGGGGAAACGGTTTGAGGTCGTGAAGAGGCCGGG
>JBKHHW010000111.1:0-9929 GCA_046538945.1 Chitinispirillaceae bacterium
GAGCGGGTGATGTCTGCAATAAAAAACTGCGGATTCGACTTTCCCGCCCGAAAGGTGACGATCAATATGGCCCCCGCAGATGTGAAAAAGGAGGGCTCCGCGTTCGACCTGCCCATCGCCATAGGGCTTCTCATGGCCTCATCCCAGGTGAATATCGATACACTTGATGACTACATCATAACAGGCGAGCTATCCCTTGATGGTTCGGTCAAACGGGTAAAGGGTATGCTCTCCATGGCCATCACAGCCCGGGACATGGGGGTGAAGAACATGATCGTCCCCAGGGAGAACGCCCGCGAGGCGGCGGTGGCCGAAGGGGTGAATG
Organism: Chitinispirillaceae bacterium; assembly: GCA_046538945.1. Classification (GTDB taxonomy): domain Bacteria; phylum Fibrobacterota; class Chitinivibrionia; order Chitinivibrionales; family Chitinispirillaceae; genus JAEZKC01. The sequence continues at coordinate 326 of JBKHHW010000111.1, forward strand.
TATATCCGGTGGACAACCTAAGCGATGCTCTGGAATTCCTCATGGGCGACTCTAAAATCGAACCTCACGTGACCGACCTGGAAGCGCTGTTCAACCAGTCGCGACGGTACGGAGTGGATTTCAGGGATGTCAAGGGGCAGGAGCATATAAAACGTGCGCTTCTGGTGGCGGCTGCCGGGGGGCATAATATTCTGATGGTCGGTCCTCCCGGTTCCGGAAAAACCATGCTGGCCAGAAGGCTGCCTACCATTCTGCCGGATCTGTCTCTGGATGAGGCGCTCGAGACCACCAAGATCCATTCGGTTTCGGGTATGCTTGACTCCTCAACTCCGCTTCTGGCGGTGAGGCCCTACCGTTCACCTCATCATACCATAAGCGATGCCGGGCTTATCGGAGGAGGCTCCTACCCCAGGCCTGGGGAGGTGAGTCTGAGTCATCATGGAGTTCTGTTTCTGGATGAACTGCCTGAATTCAACAAGAATATTCTGGAAAACCTGCGCCAGCCTCTGGAAGACGGACGGGTGACTATTTCGAGGGCCGCCATGTCTCTCTCTTACCCTGCCCGGTTCATGCTGGCCGTGGCGCTCAACCCCTGCCCCTGCGGATTTTTCACCGACACCCGCCACAAATGTACCTGCAGGCCGGAGCAGATCCAGAAATACATGGCCAGGATTTCTGGGCCGCTTCTGGACAGAATAGATATACACACCGAGGTGCCCGCACTTTCCTATGAAGAGCTGTCGGGAAAGACGCCGGGGGAGGACTCGACCTCGCTTAGGGAGAAAGTCGTCGCGGCGCGGAGGATTCAGATGAACCGTTTCAGGAAAAACCGCAATCTCTTCTGCAATGCCCACATGGAGTCCAGGCACATAAGGAAATATTGCGATCTGGACGGAGACTCTCTGACTCTTCTCAAGCAGGCAATAGAGAAGCTTGGCCTTTCGGCACGGGCGTACGATCGTATTCTCAAGGTGTCAAGGACGGTGGCTGATCTGGACGGATCGGAGCGGATCCGGTCGCCGCACATTGCGGAGGCGATCCAGTACAGGAGTTTAGACAGGAAGCTGTGGATGGGGAGGTGAGGTTACCTTGTTTTTATTAATACAAGATGTGGAATTTCAACATGCGGGCTGTATAGCTGATTACCTCTCTGAAGCGGGCGGGTGAGGAGAGTTGAGATAAGCTGCACCGGCAGCATATCTCAACTCGTTTTGTTCTCAGGATTTTTTCCGGTTAGGGTTACCCGCAATGTAAGCTCCCAGAGCGGAAGCGGCGCCGCTGAGCAGGAGGACGAAAAAGATCCCGGTGGCACTGGCGGTAGCCACCTGCTTGGCCTCTTGCGCGCTTTGAGCCATCTCTTCTCTGGTTTGTTGTGCTTCTGTTTCCCAGGCATTTACCGTGGAATCGGCCTGCTGTTCGCTCATTTCCGTACGACGGGCCAGAATATCTGTTACCTGATTGCGGTTTTGCTGCGTGAGCTCTCCCTCGGTAATAAGCTGACCTATGGCATCGGTTACAGTCCCTAGTTCCTGCTGTATCTGCTCTCTCTCTTCAGGAGAAGCCTCCTGTGCTTCCTGGAACAACTGTTCTGCCTCCTGCTGCAGGTCCTGCAGAGGAGACCCCCCGTTACCGTTGCCGTTGCCTAAGGCTTCCGCAGCAGCCGGTGCAACGCCAATCGCAGCCGCTGCTCCGCTGCCCAGCAGCCCGAATGCCCCACCAACTATAGCGCTGGCTGTACTGGACATCAAATAGATGGAGAGTACGACCGTGAGGCTCCAGACCCCAAGTCCGTTTAAAGCTCTGTCAAGCTTCACGACATCACCGGATAATCTTCCCGTGACCCAGCCACCACAGAAAAGAGACACAATTCCTGTGAGTATGAGCCATACAACAGTACCGGTAGCCAGGCCTGCCGGGTCCTGTTCCCCAAAGACATTTATTGAAGCCAGGCCGATCGCCACCCCCAGCATCGAAAGAGTAATCTGAATGCCGATCGCAACGAGAACACCGACGAAAATCGCTCCCCAGGACACTCTTTTATACCAGCGCTCCGGGGGGGGTGTATCAGCATTTTTTTCGTAGACTACATCAGCCATTGAAGACTCCTTTTTGAATTTTTTATAGTTCCTTTTTTTCCGATTCTGAAAAAACGGGAGAAACTTTATTTATTGGAGTGCAAAACATGTGCCGTATGGGATATGACCGGTCCGGTCTTCTCGTATCAGATCTGTCCGATTCGAAGAGATGGTCGCTGTGGCGGATGCATCCTGCCGAGAAGTTTTTCCGTTGTGGATTTTCAGAACGGGAACAGCTTTTGCAGTTTTTTGAACACGATCCGGATTGTGGAAAAATTTTGCACTTGCTTATTAAGAATATGGAGGGTACGATGAATGGTGAGCCCGGTATTGTAATCAGGTTGAATGCAAGGAAAACAGTTTTTACAATCTCGGTGGTTGCGTGTCTGGTCATACTGGCAAGTATTGCCGGGCAGTTGTATAAATACCTTTTGGGCAATGAAAACTACCCGAATCTGATAAACGAGTTCTATATAGATGCAGAAGCCAATATCCCTACATTCTTCAATTCCCTGATTCTGCTTGTCACATCGATGCTTCTGGGGGTCATCTATGCCTGCAAGCGGCACAGAGGAGATGTATTCCGGTTCCATTGGCTCTTGCTGGGGGCAGCTTTTCTATTTCTGGCAGTAGACGAATCAACTTTGATCTATCATGATTTGTTGAGTGGTTATCTGACTCAATTGACAGGAGAATTGAGTGGCACTTTCCGGGCTGTCTTCGGAGTTCTTTTTGTTCTGTTTTTTTATCAGATCTTCAGATTCTTTCGGTCTCTTTCAGTCCGGTACAGAGTTCTTTTCGCTATCTGTGCGGCACTGTACATATCCGGAGCTGTAGGTATGGATCATATCGGTACTCAGTATCATGAGATCCATGGCAAATACAATTTGGCTTACAGTATGCTGGCTACAGTGGAAATGCTGTTGGAAACTGCTGGAATAATTCTTTTCATTCATGCACTGTCAAAATATTTGTCAGCCATGGTCAGGGATGGCTCGCTGAAGAATTCGAACCCCCAACCTTCTCAGAGAACATTACGGAAAAGCACTCACTCTGAGACAACCTGATTCTCCTCTGATTTTTGAAAGAGTACAGGGCGATCTACGACTTCAACTGCACACCTTTTTGGGTTTTTTCTTTCTTTTGGAGTGTTCGTGCAGAAGCACAAAGCTGATGCGCGGCATAGCCATGAACTTGCGTTTGATTTTGACCAGACCGGAACTGTGCGGAATCGCAATGTAATATAGTCCGTAAAAACCCAGTAAAAGAAGAATTCCTCCCACAAAAAAGAAAAGTCCCTGCGGTCCAAGCATTCCCATCATTGCTCCGGCGATGACCGGTCCCAGTGCTGAACCGATACCCTGAATGAGAATGAGGGTGCTGGCGGTTCCCACGCTCTCCTCCTCGTGCACCCAGTCGTTAACATGTGCAACGCTCAGCGAGTATAAAGGAAAGCTCAGTCCCCCGAACGCGAGCACCAGGCCTGCAAGCAGAGAAAAAGAGTATGACTGCTGGAATGCCAGCACAATACCTATAACCCCAGCTGTGCTGCAGGAGCCTACAATTACCAGACGCCTGTCGACTTTATCTGAAAGCCGGCCAAGCGGCCACTGGGAAATTAGAGTCCCGGCCATTATGGCGGTCATAAAAAAGCTGATGTATTTGGGGTTCAAACCAATGTTGTTTGCGAATACTGGCCCCATCCCCCAAACTGCCCCGATAATGATTCCGCTGATCAGTACCCCCATCATTCCCACAGGAGAAATGTGGTGCAGCCTGCGGATTTTAAGCCGTTCCTTCAGTACCGCCGATGGTGTTCGGGAGGGGGCCAGTGTAATGGGCACCATTGCTACACTGAGAAGAATGGAAATCAGCCCGAAGAGGTAGAAGCTGCTGGGCGGTGCAACATTGAGCAGTGTCTGGCTCAGTGCTGACGTTCCCCAGAAGACTACTCCGTAGGTAGCGAGCACCTGTCCCCGGTTTTCCCGGGTGGTGCATCCGTTAAGCCAGCTTTCTATCACCAGTATCATTCCCGAATAGCACAGGCCTTGCATGAATCTGAAAATGATCCAGGTGGGAATGAAAATGGCCAGTATGTAGGCCAGGGTAATTGCGGAAGCCATGGAAGCCAATGCTGCGTAGGTGCGTATGTGCCCAACAGCGGAAATCAGCCTTGGCAGAAAAAGCGATCCCAGGACAAATCCCGCGTAATAGGAGGACATCATAAACCCGATGCTCACCGATGACATTCCTTCCAGGCCTGCCCTGATACCCAGAAGGGTGCCCTGGAGATTGTTTCCCAGCACCAGGACGAAGACGCTCAGAAGCAGAATCGGAATTCCCCTGCTGATGGGGATGTTGTCGGGCTTGATTTTTTCGAGAGTTTCGGCAGAGAGATTCACAGGTTGTTTATACCATATAAGTTCGGGTTTGATACTGCGATTCATGTATTCCTCGCAAAGTATACTATTTTTCCTAAGGTGTACAAATTATTTCTTCAGAGCGGTTGAAAAAAACAGACTGTTCAGCGAAAGAGCAAACAGCAAACCAACGGTCCCTGTTTTGGGTGGGGAAATCTACGGCTGATCGGGAACTGTAAACGCCGACTGCATCAGAACGGATTTGGGATCCCTGTATACGATTTCAAGCGGTCTGTTTTTAATGAACCGCTCGAAGGTTCTGTGACGGTAGAACGAACAGTGGTCGGGGGGTGTTACATACCACCACTTTCTGAAACTTTCAAGCCGCTCCGGAGTTTCCATATCGGTATGTATGTATATGTATCCTCCCGGTTTCACAAGAAGGGTGAACTGTTCGAGGATGGGGAGCGGTTCGGCAATGTGTTCAAAAACCTGAAAGGAGTAGATAAGATCAAACCTGCCTGCAGAGATGGGCAGGGTATGGATATCTCCTGTGTGCCGGTCGGGATGGGAACTGTGGCTATGGGCGATGTCCACCTCGATGACCCGGTTGCCTCTCTGTCGCAGAAGGGATCCGACCAGGCTGGTTCCGGCTCCGAAGTCCATAATGGTCAGGCCGCTTCTGGGGAGATATTTCCATACAGGTTCCAGAAAGTTTTCGTTGGCCCAGCCTATGTCCGGAGCACCGTCCTGCACACCATGGTATCCCCGTCTGTACCAATCTGAAAGCTGTTCCTGAGTGATACTGGTGCAGAAAACAAATCCGCATGTGCGGCATTCCACAAAGGGGTGATTATCTACCAGACCGCATGGGGAACATGGTCCCTGGCAGATACGGCAGGTGACACTGCTGGTGTTCATAACAGACCTTCCCGGGTAGATTGCAGAGCTAAAGTGTGAATACTCCCAATCCCTGCAAAGATCATGCAGTTTCAGTGTTTCTGCCCGCCTTTGCCGCTTTTGCGATTGCGGTACCGGTTGCGGTTGGAGTTTTTATACACCCGGTTCTGGTTTTTTTCTTTTGGTGTTTTAAGCTGATTTTTCATTAGGACTCCTTTATATGTGAAATTTACGGGAAAAGAGAAGGTTTATTGAGAGTAAGTATCGGTCCGGGGGAGAAGAATCGTAAAAGTCTGTTGCTGCAGTTACCTGCACGTTTGTAGATTATGAACAGATATTCTGTCCAATCTCTCTCGCGCGCTAATTCCTCGTTCACTGTTTCCATTTCAGTTATAATTTGCTGTTTTAGTTTTTCCCGAAATCATCAACTTAGCCCAGGGGAATACCATGTATGAAGAAAACTCAGAGCTAAAACTCGCGTTCGGTTTTCTGCAGAACACATCCCGGAATATTTTCCTGACCGGTAAGGCCGGCACCGGTAAAACAACCTTTCTGCGCAAACTCAGGGAAAATTCCCCCAAGCGCATGGTGGTGCTTGCTCCTACCGGGGTGGCGGCGATAAATGCCGGTGGCGTGACTATACACTCGTTTTTTCAGATGCCGTTCGGGCCGCAGATTCCCGGGTCTCTGTCGGATCCCAAAAAGAAAGGTGACCGTTTCCGCCGTTTCAGTCGGGAAAAGCTCAACATCATACGCTCTCTTGATCTCTTGGTCATTGATGAGATCAGTATGGTGAGAGCGGATCTGCTTGATGGAATCGACGAGGTGCTCAGGATGTACAGGGATAAGAGTAAGCCCTTTGGTGGATTGCAGCTTTTGATGATCGGGGACCTGCAGCAGCTTGCTCCTGTAGCCAGGGGTGAGGAATGGGAACTGCTCAAAGACCATTACGACACCCCCTTTTTTTTCGCCAGCAAGGCTCTGGCGCAGTCGAGTTACATTACAATAGAGCTGAAAAAGATATATCGGCAGAGTGATCAGGAATTCATCTCTCTTCTGAATGGAATAAGGAACTGTGACGGGCATGGGGAGGTTTTGGAGAAGCTGAACAAGCGCTGCATACCGGGGGGCTATGCTGAAAAAGACGATGGAAGTATCATTCTTACAACCCACAACTACCAGGCTCAGCGCATAAACAGCGAAAAGATGAATCAACTTTCCACTGCTCCCTATACTTTTACCGCCCGGATTCAGGGTGACTTTCCGGAATACGCATACCCTACCGAGAGTGAATTGACTCTTAAGAAGGGCGCACAGGTGATGTTTGTGAAAAACGATTCTTCCGGAGAGAAGCGCTATTTCAACGGGAAAATCGGAATCGTTGAAAATATTGACAGAGATACAATTTTTGTGAAGTGTGATGAAGAGTCCATTGCGGTGGAACCCGATGTGTGGCAGAATGTGAAATACGGTCTCAACGAGAACAGCGGGCAAATAGAGGAGAATGTCTGCGGATCCTTTACTCAGTATCCTCTCAAAGCCGCCTGGGCCATTACTATTCATAAAAGTCAGGGTTTAACTTTCGATAGAGTGGTAATCGATGCCGGAGCGGCGTTCGCTCATGGACAGGTGTATGTGGCTCTGAGCCGCTGCAGGTCACTTGAGGGGCTGATTTTAACAAAACCGTTGACTCCAGGAGTTCTGATCAGCAGTACAAAGGTGGAGGAGTTCAGTGCCCGGGTCGGGAAGAACCAGCCTGGAGAAATTGAGCTTGAGAAGGCCCGGATGGCATATCAAAGGGAGCTGATTTGTGACCTGTTCGATTTTTCTTCCATGCAGAAATCTGTCAATTGGTGCCTGTATGTGATGAAGGAGCATAAGGAGAGTCTCCTTCCTCATATCCTTGACAGCTTTAGTGAAATGGCTTCGAAAGTGAATAGAGATGTCGTGGGGATTGCGGAAAAGTTTTCCAGACAGATTCCCGAGTACTTCCGTCAGAGTGAAGATGTGCAGAGCAATTCAGCACTGCAGGACCGATTGAAAAAAGCATCTCTCTACTTTTCTGATAAACTGGAAAGCACTGTTTATCAGTATGTAAGGAATTTCAGTCTGGAGGTTGACAATAAAAAGGTGAGGAAGCAGCTTGGAGATGCACTGAAAAGAGTAGAAGGCGAACTCAATACAAAACTGAGCTGCTTTGAGGCGTGTCGAAACGGCTTTTCCATCAAAAGATATCTGGAAGCCAGGGCAGTTTCCAAAATAGAGAAGAAGGAGCGCAGGCCTCGGGTCGTGGAAAAGAGAGAAGAACTGCCTGACACTACAGAACATATGCTGCTGTACAATAGAATCAGGGCATGGCGGGATGATCAGGCTCGTTCCAGGAGTATTCCGGAATACATGGTCCTGCCCCGCAAGACGATCCTGGGAATCTGCGTGATGCTTCCGACAGATCTTAAGGAGCTCAGGGCTGTTCATGGCATGGGTAAAAGGAAAGTCGAGAATTCCGGGAAAGAAATTCTTGAGATAGTGGATCAGTACTGCAGTGAAATGGACATAAGCCGGGAGAAAAGAGGTACAAAGGAAAAAGACGGCGTTGGGAAAGTTCCTAAGTCTTCCGGCACCTACAGAACGAGTTTGGATCTTTTCAATTCCGGAAAAAGTATTCAGGAAATTGCGGCGCATCGTGGTCTGGCCCTCGGCACTATCGAAACTCATTTGACTCACTATATTATTTCAGGAAAATTGAGTGTGTTTCAGTTTTTGTCAAAGGAAGAGGTTGAGGAGATTAGTGAGTTTTTTCTATCCCGTAATTCAAAGGAACTCACACCCGCCAAAAATCATTTCGGAGAGAAGTTTTCCTATGGGGAACTGCGCATGGTGGTCAGGCATCTGGAAAAAGAGGGGAAGTTGAATTTTCAGAGCGATGCATTGACCGTAGAAGGGCAGGCCTAGGTTCACCGGCTTTCAATTCTGGTAGGCTAGAATGTCTCTCTCTGCGATTCTTCTGCACTGCCTGACCAATTCAATGAACTCATACCTTTTTTGCGGATTTCCGCCGTGAACTCCGGAAAGGGCCAGATCAATGACGCTGTCGTAGGTCGCATTCCCCTTGTGCCGGGAATCCCTGAGAATCAGACCCAGAGAGGCAACTGATGCTGCAAAACGGAAGTCGTCCGAAGTGCTTGCAAGTGAGATTCCGGAGTGCACTACTAAATGCGACATTAGATTGCTTTGAGTGGCGCTGTTGTTTTTGTATCTGACATTCACTTTCATGAGCTGCCCGCCCATACTCTGCTTGAGAAGGCCTGAAGGAACAATCTCATACAAAGCGGTTACATTCTGCTCTGCACCGATTTCGCCCGCATCCTTGCTGTCATCCGCGAAATCCTCTGTTTGAAGCATTCGGTTCTCATATCCTATCAGCCGGTAAGATTTGATCTGCTGTTCATCAAACTCGACCTGAATTTTCACATCCTGCGCCACCGTGAAGAAGTTTTCATCTACATTTTCAAACACCTTCCGCAGGTCCGACAATTCGTAAACGGAAGCGAAGTTTCCATCACCTCTGTTGGCCAGCTTTTCCATTTTGCTCTCGTTTTCCTCATCTGTATCGAACCCCAGAACCGTGAGGAAAATCCCGCCCCCTTTTCTTTTCTCTATCAATTCCACCAGTTCTTCCGTACCCGAGGTACCGACATTGAAATCACCGTCGGTTGCAATGATTATGCGATTGTTTCCTTGATGGATGAAGTTACGGTTTGCGACTCTGTAGGCCAGATGTATTCCTTCACTTCCGGCTGTAGATCCGGCAGCTTCGAGCTTGTCTATGGACTGGGCGATCTGTTCTTTCTGGTAACCGGGAGTGGAGTTCAGATGTATTCCCGCTTTACCCGCATAAGTTACTATGGAGATGCGGTCCTCCTGTTTGAGGGTGCTTGCAAACTGCCTGAGCCCCGTTTTGAATATTGAGAGCCGCCCGTTTCGGTTCATCGACCCGGATACATCCACCAGAAAAACGAAATTCGATGGAGGGGGATTGTCCGGCGGCAGTGATCGTCCCTTTACACCGATGCGGACCAGCAGATTGTCTGAATTCCATGGACAGGGTCCGGTTTCGGAGGTGATGCTGATCGGGTGTTTCCCGACGGGTGGGGGGTAATCGTAGGCAAAGTTGTTTATAAGCTCTTCGATTCGTATCATGTCAGGAGAGGGGAGCATGTTGTGTTTGATACAATTTACCAGATACGTGTATGAAGCGTTATCGACGTC
>JBKHHW010000112.1:0-9911 GCA_046538945.1 Chitinispirillaceae bacterium
ACGCTCCGCTTCATTATGCCCTGAGGAACAATCAGGTTCTCATAGTAAAGGGACTCCTTGAGAAAGGGGCCAATCCCAATATGAAGGACCGTCGCGGCAGAACGCCTCTTCAGATCGCTCGCTCAGTCGATTCCGAACTGGAGCGTCTCGTGAAAGCAAAGGGAGGCAATTAAAACAAAAGTGGATCAGGTCAGTCTTTTTCGTAGCCGAAATCATCTTTGAGTACCTGTGCGGCAGTTCTTGATGCAGGGCCGCTTTCGCTGTGTTCGATAAGTGCCGGTATGGCGCGACTGTCTCCGATCAACCCCAGATTCTCCACTGCTTTCACTTTGGTGCGGTAGCTTCCCGAATAGGTAAGGTCAAGTATGTATACCGGAACCATATCCACCTCCCTGCCGGCGTTCTGCAGAATGCGCACCGCATTCCAGCGGACCCAGTAGTGCTTGTCTTCTGTCCATATCTTCAGCTTGGGGTTGTCCGCCAGCCCGAGTTGATGGGCGCAGAGGCTCACCATGGGAGAAGGGAGCTCGTCCTCCAGTTTTTTCTCCAGAATCGAAAGCAGAAACGGATGCTCCTCCCGGATTGCTTTGGCTGCGGATCTGTTTTTATTGAGCTTGGAGAAAATGCTGGTGGCTTCCATGAATTTCTTTTCGCTTATGGCCAGAATTCCTTTGAAGATCTTTCCCTGCACGGAGCTGACTTTGTGGGAGTCGAGAATGGCCGCCAGCTCTTCTGCCCGGTCAAGTTCGTTTCTCGAGATCATCGCCCTGCAGCTGTCGGCGAGGTGACTGCCGTGACTGGCCGTAAAGCCGCTTGATTCGGCTCTCACTCTCAGCCGTTCGTAATCGCGTTTTTTCCCCGATGCTGTGATCAAAAGCAGAATCGTGATGATTATCGCGGCACTGGTCGGCAAGGCTATGATTGTTGTGTTGATCTGCTTTTTGGAGAATCGTTGTCTCAGGAAAGCATAGATTCTTCTGACGGTGCTGCGTAGAAATGGAAACAGATGGTTTCTGCAGAATCGGTACAGAATATCACAGGTTTTCTTGATCAGCGGAACCAGAAAAACAATCGCTTTTCGGGTGAAAATCAGGATGTACTTTACAGTTGTAGTAATGATTTTCCAGAGGTGGCGTGCGAAGAGAAGGTATGCTGATCTGGTTGTCCAGGTTTCCTTTTTGTTTTCAAGCATTGTGCAGATCTGCCGGGCTTCCTGTATGCGGTCGCTGCTGCGACAGACAAGTGATCTGTTTATGATCTGCTCGAAGACTTCGGGCACGTCGTTTCTCAATTCCCTTACCGGTGTGTACTTACAGTTGAGAGTCGCGTAGAAAGTCGTGGGTATGGTTTCTCTTAAAAAAGGATGAGTTCCGGTGATCATTTCGTAGAGCACTATGCCCAGAGAAAAAATGTCTGAACGCGAATCCACTTCAGTTCCGTCAATCTGCTCGGGGGACATGTATCCGGGAGAACCCACGGAAGACCCGCTCTGGGTCACCGCACTGCACGGGGATTTGACCACTCCGAAATCGGTGAGTTTCGCGGTGCCTGTTCTGTTGTCGATAAGAATGTTTGCGGGCTTGATGTCTCTGTGGACAATGTTCATGCTGTGGGCATGCGAAATTGCCGAAGCGATATCGGAGATGATTGCCGCTGCTTTTTCAAATGAAAGCTGTTTTTCAGCCCTTATGAGGTGATCGAGTTGCTCGCCATCCACATACTCGAAGGCGATCCAGGGGATTCCGTTCTCTTCGCCGGCATCATAGATGGAAACGACGGAGGGGTGGTTGAGTCGGGCGCATGCCTGCGCTTCAAGGGCAAACCTCTCTAGATACTCCTTGAGAGTCGCGGAATTCAGATGGTTGTCCATGGCGATCACTTTGACCGCCACCTGCCGCTTGAGAATGGGATCTTCGGACAGATATACCCTCCCCATAGCTCCTTTCCCAAGAAGCTTGAGCACCTGGTATCGGCCGAATGTTTCCCTGTTGTTTGATATCTCGGACAACTCACCCTCCCGGCTGCGTGTAAGAAATCTACATTTTGCTTTAAGCTTTGGGTATTATTTGGTTCAAACATCTGGAATGGAGTTTTGGGATCGTACCGGAATCATCACCATGAATAGAAGAAGAATTTTTTCTTCAAAAATTGCACCACATACAGCAGATCACCATTTTATTTTGTTTCTATCTTTCCTGGTCTCAGAATTCTCACTATCCCACGTTTCAGACATAAGGAATTTGCTATGATTCACCGAATCGCGGTGCTTATCACGGCCGGTTTCATTCAGGTCTATGCTCTGGGAGTAGTTATTACCGAGGTGCACCGGGATCCGGTGGGCAGAGAGTCGGATATACCCGGTGGCCGTAGTCATGAATTCGTGGAAATCGCCAATCTGGGAAAGGACACCTTTTGTCTTGGGAATCTGTTTCTCACTGATGGAATGGATGCCGACTCGGTTATTCCTTTCGAAAACCCGCTTGCTGGCCATGATGATTGCATTTTCAATGTAGGTTGCATTTCTCCCGGGGGAGTTGCTTTGATACTGGATCGGGATTATGAAGAAGCACTGGAGATTGATCCCGGATCTGCCTTGCCCATATCGCCACAAACCGTCATTCTGACCGTCAGTGACGGTGATCTGGGAAACGGCCTAAGCGCTGATGACGGGGTGCTGCTCTACAGGGGAACGGCGAAAAGAATCGATTCCGTGATAGATTTGGCTGCGGATATGGAATCTTCCGCAGCTTCTCCTGTTTCCGCAAAACTGGTTCTGTCATCCCCGTCCGGTGTTCCCGAAGGCTTTTCTGTAATGGCCGATAATCTGCTTCTGGGTGAAAGGACATATGATGTCTGCAGCGACAGTATGACACCGGGGTGCTATGAAAAACTGCTCGAGAGCTGTCTTGTTGAAGAAAGTATTCGCATTGAAAATGATAGTGCGGTGTGCACTCTGGCGGTGTTTCTGTTGGAGGAGAATGCGGATCGAGCATATGAATTTGTCTCTCTTTCCGGCAATGGGCAAAAGGAGATTCTTCGGGAAGGGGTATTGACGGAAAGCCGAGGATCGATTCAGGTTTTCAGATTTGAATTGAGGCCTGTGCAGTATCAGTTCAGGTTGGAGCTAAACGGAAGCGAAATAGTTCATAAACTTGACATTTCCAAAGTGTGGGTTCCCGACGGTGCATTGCGTATAACAGAGGTTTTCCCCAGAAGCGATTCTGATGAGCCGGAATGGTTCGAACTGAAGAATGCATCGGATGTGGAAGTCAATCTGAAGGGGTGGTTTTTCGGAAATTCGGAGGATACGGCGAGTTTATGCGAAAGGGACTACATTCTGCTTCCGGGAGACTTTGTTGTCTGCTGCAAGGATGAGGCTTTGATGAAACGGAAGTATTACGGTCTGGCCCAATCACTTGAGCCAAAGCGGTGGCATACTTTGAATAACTACGGCGATACTTTGTGTCTCTGGACTCCTTGCGGTCAGCTTGTTGACCGTGTCTGTTACCGGAGTGCATGGTTTGACGAGTGGAAAGGCCAATCGTTGGAACGGCTGGGTGACTCGCTTCCGGGGCTGGAGAAAAGCTCCTGGGTTCTGAGTGATCCCACGCCTGTGTATCCGGGAAAGTCCGGCAGCTGGCGTCTTCCAGGTGCCCCGTCGCTTGAGGTCGGACCCGTACCATTTACTCCCGACGGCGACGAAAAGGATGATTTTTGTGCTATACGGGTGGAAATTCCCGCTGGATACAGTGCGCGTCTGCGCGTTTTCGGCTTCGGGGGCAGGGAACTGGTCACGTTTGAAGCAGTGCAGGAACTCATGCTTTGGGATGGGGTATGTGCTGACGGACGCAGAGCCCCGCCGGGCGTCTTCTTTGTAGTGGGTGAGTTTACATCTGCAGCCAAGCGGATCGTGATCCGGAAAAAAGGAGTTTTATGGCGCTGAGGATCTGGGCCGTGATCGGGTGTCTGGTCTTTGTGACCGGAGAAGTTTCGGTAGCAGCCTTGGGTGAACCCTTTCCTCTGGGGCTTTCGATGTCGAATCAGGGCGGTGTGATGGATGCGGAGGGTGCTTTGGGTCGTCAGCCCTGGGTTCCGGCAGCTTTCCTTTGGGATACGATAAGCTGCGGGGTTGCGGCCTGCGGGACAGCCTATTACTGGGGCATGGAAAAAAACGCCTCCGTTCTTCAGTACGGTGCGGGGGGATGGCTGAGAAGGGGACGTTTTGTGTGCAAGCTGTCACTTGTTCAGTTTGACGCTTTGAATGTCTACTATGAACAGATGATTTATGTGTCGGTCGGGCTGAATTACAGGTTTCTGGGTTTGAGTGTGGATGTCAAACCGTGTCGGATGGGTTTGTGGGGAACTGATGATGCGCGCGCTCTCGTCACCGCCGCGGTTACCTGTCTTATCAGAATGGGACTGGTCGATCTGAGCCTGTCTGCTGATGAACTGGTGGTCGAGAGCAGCGGTACGAACGGATCGGATCCGTATCACTCTTTCAAGGCAGGTCTTTACACCAGAAGAAACCGGTACGGCACTCAGGGAGTTCTGGTTCAGACTGTTCCACACATGTCAAAGCCGGTCAGGTTTGTGATAGCGCAGGAGTACCGGATCGGCAGTAGCTTTGCCGTATCTGCGGCTTTGAGTTCGAATCCGACCATGATCAGTTTCGGGATAGCGGTGGATTTCAGCCCTGTCTCGGGAGGAGCAGCTGTTGTAAACCACCCGGTTCTCGGCTGGTCGAAAGGTTTCTCGATTGACTATTCCAAGTGATTTAAAAAAAGCGGCACGCTTTTCAGAGCGCACCGCTTTTACTTGAAGGAGGCAGGTCCGCGGCCGATTACTGTCTCCATAGCCAACGAAGACATCATCTATGTTGATCCGCACCTTCTCCTTCACGGGTCTTCGGACCCATCTCCCGGATGCTTGAGCCAGCATATTCGCCGGGCTCTAGGCATCCAGTCGATTTATTTCTTCATTACCCACTAATATTACGGCTACAGACCGATATATTTGAAAAAATTACCTGTATTTTCCGATTTCTGCACTTTTCACCATATTTTATAGTATCTGGTATCGAGCGGCTTTTTCACTTCTGAACTTGAGATTCAAATAGGCATTCCCATAGAAAGAAAGCGACGGCGTCGATGTGCTCATCGCTTTCCCGACAAGGAAACAGAATCACGCAGCTTTCCGCTTCTTCTCATTTTCACCCTCAACTCTAACGTCCTCTTTTTTCACCTCTCCGCTTACATTCTTCTCTTCTGTACGGGATTCCTTATGTATCCTGACTTCTTCTTTTATCCGGGGGTGTTTTCTGATCTCGACTTCCTCCTCCATGATCGGAATAGTGAGTTCACTGTCTTTGAAATCGCTCTCTCCCGGCTGGGGCTCCCTGCCTCCCGGTATGCTTCTGCGCTCCACTATAACTTCTTCGCTTGTAACCGGAACTGTGAAGCTTTTCATCTCGGTGTGAACGATTTTCCTGATCCTGACCTCGCCTTTCTGATGAACAACCTTGTGGGCTTCGAGCTCCTCTTCGGCAACCGGAACCTTCATCTCGTTGGCTTTTTCAGCCTCGTTCCAGCCCCTGTAGTTCACATCCTGCCAGTGGCTAAGCTCCGAGCGGTTTCTGTTGATGAACAGTTCATCGTCTCTTACATCGTCCACGTCATCATAGCGGAATGTGAAGTCTTTGGGGAAAAAGAATCCTTTTTCGACGGTCAGATAATCATCTTCAAGCTCTATCACTTTCCCCAGCTTTTCGCCATCCTGGGTGAAGACGTTGAGGCCCTCGGTCACTGCGGGGAATTTTTCTGAGAACTGTTTTCTGGTAACCATGATTCACGCTCCTTTCTGTTTTTTCAGCTATAATTTTAGCCCATAAATATTAAGGATCATGGGCGCGGTCGATAAGACATGGCGGAAATATTGTGTGAAGGCAGGGGCTGCACTGAGGGGGAGGAGTGGGAGAAGCGGTTAGTCCGTCCCCGTTATTTTTAGGGGCGCCGAGGCGGGGAGTTATCCGGAAATCCTGACTGATTCTGCTGTATTTTCCGAATCAGGCATGGCGATTGATTTTCATGGTGACGGTATGAGCGATTATAATGTCATAGTATGGTTTGGTTGGAGCGGGGAGGCTTCAGGCCGGTAAGAGAGTCGTTGTGCCTGAGGCATCTCAGAGGGTGGGTATCTGCGGAGGTGCTTGAATCAGGGAAATAAAAGTGACTAGGGAAGGGCGGCTTCACATATATTGTTATCTGGTAAGTTAATGGAGAAAACGAAACGAACAATCAGCAGAAAAGGGGTGTTTCATGAAAGTGGTGATTACGGTGACAGCGGTTTACGACCTTCCGGACGATATTGACATCGCAGATGTGAGTGATGAGGGGGTTTCCTACGGTCAGCATCTTGATTTCAAAGGTCACAAGCTACAGCCGGTGATCGAGTTTCTGGAGTACGAGGGGAAGAAGAACGACACGCACAGCTGGGGCGAGCCCAAGGCGGATGTGGATGAGATATACGACTGCATAGAGGCAGAGGAATACACGGTGATCAGTCTGGAGGAGCAGGAGGAGGAGTGAGAGACCCGGGGGGTCTCTCACTCCGGCCCCCTTTGGGGGACGGACTAATTTCCTTCGGTTGCTTTTGGGACGGACTAACCTCTTTCTTAATAGACACTGTTTTCCCCGGGGACGGACTATTCAGTTTGTCTGGTTTAGATTTTCGACATCACTTTCCTGATCGAAGCTGGTTTTACACATCAATAGGCTAGAGACAGGATTAAAAAGAGTGAGATATGTTCCAGGTAGGCATGAAGGAAAATCTACACCTGCTTTCCAACAGATGAGTACATTCGGATAAGGGAGAGTACTTAGGATTAGTCTCTGCGCTCAGAGCTTTTTGCCGACTTTCTTTTTCAAGTCGGCTCCTTTCCGCACCAGTACGGAAACCGGCGATATTGTCATACTGAGAAATTCCGCTATCACACTTATCGGCAGAAGTTCCCCGATATGAGCTTGATGGCAAAATTCCGCCCTGGCATCGGAGCGGACATTCTTTTTACCCCGCCACATCAGCTCTTCCAGAGTTATTTCGAATTTTGTACAGATTTTATCTGCAGTCTGTTTTAGAACATAGTCGTAATCTGCTTTACGATGTAAGCGGTATTTCCTTAGTTTATGCTGTTCCATAGCTTTTTTGACATATTCAGGGTCACCTATAACTCCCGGCCATCCCTTACAGGAACCTTCAATCTCCGTTGACTCCCTTTCTGGAAGTAAACCAGCCGTTTCTGAATTTGAAAGATCATATCCTTCAGAAAGGTACTTGAAATAGTTTTCCACAGCTTCTTTTTCACTTTCTCCGAACCGGCGTAAAGCTTCTTTTCTGTTCTGAAAAGCTTTTCCCCGGTTCGATTCATTACCTAATAAAAAGCCGTGGCCGCACCATGTCCAGTTACCTAGTTGTTCGAGGGTTTTCACATTGCCCGCCCGTA
Source organism: Chitinispirillaceae bacterium (assembly GCA_046538945.1). Lineage (GTDB taxonomy): Bacteria > Fibrobacterota > Chitinivibrionia > Chitinivibrionales > Chitinispirillaceae > JAEZKC01. Next base: position 7,499 of record JBKHHW010000112.1, read on the forward strand.
ACGGGTTGAGGTGTATATATTTGATGAGCTGGGCAGCATAGTTTTGATCTTGGCAGAGGACGGATTTGAATCTATCCTGAAAGAGGTAGCCTCTTCTCCCATGCCTCTTATTATAGTATCGGGCGTAACCACTGTTCAGTGGCTGCATCAACATGGCCATCGGCAAGTGATTTGTTTGCACCAGAAGGTGAAAGTGCGTGTCCATGAGAGTCCAGGCAAAACATTTATATCCGGTAATGTTGAGATAGTTCGCAAGCCGGGACAGGAATTCGCTTCTGTCCTGGTCGTCAATGAATAAATTTTTACCTTCGATACAGTGTGCCATGATATGCGCAAGAGCTCCTGGTGCTTCGATGCGGTTCGTTCTGGGCATGATGGGTTTCCTTTTTGATTTTGAATACATATCAAATCAGGCTGCTTCAATAAAGCAAATCAATTGCCACTCACGTTTATCTCTGTTTTTATCAAAATGGGCTGTTTTGTTCTCCTGGATAATTGATGATTTCTCAACAATGAGAAATGTTATGCGAAATTCGATACCAGTTAGGTATCTGGAGAATTAAGACTCAAACGGTTAGTCCGTCCCCGGGTGTCGCGTTCCTCTGAAATCGGGATCAAAACCTAATTCGATTAGTCCGTCCCCGAAAATTCCCCTCCACACTTCCACCCATATATGCCCAGAACCTATCTTACTTCCCAGGGGAGGAATAGATGAGCAGAACGGTCAACAACAGCAGCCTAAAAAACAAAACAACCCGTCGGGTTACCAAAAAAAGTAAAAAGATCTTCGTCCTGGACACCAATGTCATGCTTCATGACAGTTCCTGCATCTACCAGTTTGATGAACATGATGTGGTGATACCCATAACCGTTCTTGAAGAACTGGATCAGTTCAAAAAGGGTAACGAAACTCTCAACTATCATGCACGCGAATGCCTCCGCGCTCTCGATGCAATCAGTGCAGACAATCTTTTCACACAGGGAGTTCAGATCGGTCCCCGCATGGGGAAGATTTCTGTCCGGCTGGAAAGGGAATTCACCCCTGATTTCTCATTGAACTTCTCCACGGGTGTTCCTGATCACCACATTCTTCATATAGCTTATACTCTTTCAAAAGAGCAGCCTCAGTATCAGGTGATTCTGGTTACCAAAGATGTCAATCTGCGCATGAAAGCCAAATCCATCGGACTGCAGGCTGAGGACTACACAACTGATCATGTCAGGGATGTTTCCGCCCTTTTCAAAGGCTACCGGCTGCTTGACGGAGCTCCCGAAGAGCTTATCACAACCCTTTACGAAGCTCCCTTCAGTGCTGAAGCCGGTGTTCTGGGAAAGCAGTGCGAGGATATGGTTTCAAATGAATACCTCATACTCAGAAACGGAAGAAAATCCGCTTTGGCTGTCTACGATTCCGAGTTCAATTCTCTGCGCAGAGTGGATAAAATATCCGCCTACGGTATTATGCCCCGCAATGCGGAGCAGACCTTTGCACTTGATGCTCTGATGAACGACGATATCCGGCTTGTAACTGTTTCCGGAAAGGCGGGAACGGGGAAAACACTCCTCGCTCTGGCCGCGGCTCTGGAACGTAGACGTTACTACCGGCAAATCTTCATGGCCCGCCCCGTCATTCCTCTGAGCAACCGCGATATCGGCTTTCTTCCCGGCGATATCAATTCCAAGCTTAATCCCTATATGCAGCCGCTTTTCGACAATCTGGGTGTCATACAGAATCAGTTCCCCGAAAATGACCCTAAACACAAAAAAATCCGGGAACTTCTCGACAATGAAAAACTGGTGATAGAGGCACTCTCGTACATTCGAGGCAGAAGTCTGGTCAAAGTCTTTTTCATCGTCGATGAAGCTCAGAATCTCACTCCACACGAAGTCAAGACGATTATCACCAGGGCTGGGGAAGGGGCCAAGATAGTGTTTACCGGGGATCTGTTCCAGATTGATCACCCTTACCTCGACAGTCAATCGAATGGACTCAGTTACCTCATTGAGAAGATGCAGGGGCAGAAACTGCATGCTCATATAAACCTGCAGAAAGGTGAACGGAGCGAACTGGCGGAACTGGCCAGCAATCTTCTTTAGTACTTGCGGGATTTTTATGACTATGCGGCGTTAAACTGTTTAGCATGAAAATCCGTGCAGCCGCGGCTCTGAAGTCATCTTCCTGGATGTTTTCCACGCCTTCCCGGACAAATTCCGGAATTTTCTTTTCCAACCAGTTCGAAAAGAAGCGTTCGCATTATTCAGAAGGTATCCTGAGACTGCCCGCAAGGAGTTAGTCCGTCCCCATCTGTTGGCCTTAAGGATAGCCGCAAGGAGTTAGTCCGTCCCCATCGGTTGTCCTGAGGATAGCCGCAAGGAGTTAGTCCGTCCCCATCGGTTGGCCTTGAGGATAGCC
>JBKHHW010000113.1:0-9858 GCA_046538945.1 Chitinispirillaceae bacterium
GGGAATCAGCACCATTCCCGTGTCGTGAAGCATGGCACCAGTTCCGATCTCCAGTACCTGTTCCTCGCTGTAGCCGTAGGCTGAGGCGATGGCCATGGAAAGTATCGACACATTGAGCGAATGAGTGATGAGGTAGTCTCGTGCTGGAGATTTGGTGTGAGTGAGATTTATAACTAGATCGGTATCCTGGGTGAAAGAAAACAGAAAATTTTCCGTGTTTGCTCGGATGCTGGAATAATCCAGGCCCAGACCGTTTTCTATTCTGCTCATCTGTTTCTTGAGACAATCGACTCCGTTGTTGTACACGGTCATAAGTTGCTGTTTGTGGTTTTCGCTGCGCTGATCAGGCAGCTTTTGTACAAGTGCCTCTTTTAACGGCTGGCCCGCTGGACAGTCTTGGAACTGGTCACTTTCGATTTTCTGGTCTATTCGCTTCACCGAATTGCTCGATAGCAGAACTCGAAGGTTGGATTTCGGATTTGCCGTCTCATTGTCCTCCAGTATCTGAAGCTCCGGAGACTGCAGTTCCGATTGCAAAATCATTAGAATTTCGTTCGATTCGTTTTCACCTCTGGCGTATACATAGGTGAATCCCCTTCTGCGGAGTGCATTCAGATGAACCGAACTTGTCACGGTGTTGCATGCAAGAAGAAGTTCTCCGGCTGGGCCGAAATAATCCCTGTCCGCCAATTGATTTTCTCTGATATCCGAAAGCGGGACTTTTATCATGGTGTCATTCTTTTCAAATGATTTTGATTTCATGGTCGATCAGACGGACTGTTTTGGGTCCTGTGATCGTCTCTTTAACAAAATGAAATCTCTGTCCGATTTTGAAAACCGTTCCGGGGTGTAAATCCCTTTCTATGCTTATGAATGAGGCATCGAATTTGTTCGACTTTTCTGTAATTACTTTCTTTCTCTGTTCAAGAATCGAGATCTGTTGCTCTATCGTTGTGATCTTCCGCCTGATTTTCTTCATCATCTCCAGCTGGTCGGAGGACATCTTTTTGGGGTTGCTGTCTTTGATTGTCTGGACCATTTTATTGAGATTGGTATTGAGCTCCTGAATCTGGGACTCGGTTCTGTGTAACTCTTCTGTCAAAGTGAAGTCCGCACCGATCTCCAGAACTGTTTTTACTCCGCTGGTGTTTCCGGTGGTTTCCACCACAATCGATTCGTGTGCGGATAATGTGCCACCTGCAACAGAAAGCGGGTTTCCGTGAATGTAAATTGATTTGCGGGCTATAATGGTGCTGTTTATCACTTCCTTGGCCACGCATACGTTCCCTCTGCAGCGGACTGTCTGATTTTTCATGAACCCAAGGTTCACATCCCCTTTAGCTTCTATGATTCCGTTCCCCTGGCCCAGAAAACCATACTTGCATAACAGATTGCCTCCCACGGTAACCTTGCTGTCCTCTATAACTCCTCCGATCTGAAGATCTCCTCCGCACTGCACGTCGAAACCTGACTTGATATCCCCGTTCACCACAACTGATCTGTCATAGTGCACATTGCCTGTTGAATAATCGACATCGCCGGGTATCACGTACCCTTCGTTGACATCCACGGTAATTCCGTTGTAGCGTACAATTCCGTCGATATTCGATACGAGACAGGACGGATCATCTGAGGAAACGGAGGTGTTTGCGCCTGCAGGCAGTTTGACTTCAGCTCCGTCCATTGCCGGGAGGATTCTGCCGGTGACATCGAACCCTGGCCTGCCTTTGGTCGGAGGGTGCAATCTGGCCAGTTTGGTACCCGCCACAATCGTGGTGATTATGCTTACATTCTTGTAGTCTGCTGATCCGTCCTGATTGATCCTGGGGCGAAGTGAAGTATCCGCATTGAAAAGCAGTTCGGCTTTCCCATCCTCACCTTTCTGGGCCGGTTCCCCTTCGGCAATCAGAATGACTTCCGATCTGCGTTTCCTCTGATCGAAAATTTCGCCTATCTGGACCAGCTTTTCTTCCTGGACGCCTCGGACAACCCCGTTTTTCTTCAGCAGTGCTCTAATCTCCTCCAAAGAAGGCATGCAGCCGCCTTCACCTGCAGGTTGGATCACCAGTTCTGCTTTCATCTTATCAGGACTGGTCTGGACCTCCACTGCTCCGTTGAAATCAAGTGGAATGACCTCCGGCAGATTGTCCACCTCTATCACGATACCGGTAACTGTGGCGCTGTAGGTGCGGTTGTCTTCGGAAATTGTAACATTTTCACCCGTTACGGTATCTGATCTTTTTTCCCTTTCTTGAGGTGAAACCAGTTCTCCACAAACGTTTTTACCGGGAAGTGCTGGTAGACCAGTGCCGGCTTCCGCGATAACAGTTCCTGAATCAACCCGTTGGAACCGCGAGGAAAGCGAGGCCAGTTCCCAGAAAAATCGTGCTTCTCTGGCTTGTTCTATGTCCTTCGGGTTAACGAGGTGTTTGACTTTGAACTGAAGCTTGCCCTCCCTGCCCGGTTCAGGTGCTGACCCCTTGGCAACTGGCGGGCTCTCGACGAATTCCGGTTTCTCGTTCCAGATATCCACAATTTCCTGAAGTTTTTCTTCATCTACGCCGTATATCACGCCGCTTCTGGCTAGTTCATCTTTCAGGTGTTTTACAGTGAGAATGCCTTCGTGTCCGGAAACCGGGTCCAGACTCAGGTGAGCACTCATTAGATCTGAGGAGATGTGTACGATGATAGAAACGAAGTCCGGGGATTCGGTTAGAGGCGGCGATGCATTCTTTTCTGCACTCATAGCATACCTGACGTGTGAAGTATTCACATTTAATTATGCGAATTTGAAAACAAGCTGACCTGCTGTTACCTTCCGGGGTGAAGTTATTCCACTGGTGCCGTCTCTAATAACCCTGTACGGTAATGCAGATTTGTCTGGCTTTATTTTGTAACTGGCTTTAGATTATAGAGCACAGTTTATTAGAATGTATTTTCCTTTAATAATATTATAGTTATATCATGTCTCGATCCCTCGGTCAACCAGAAATTCCGGAAAATTGTGATTCTGTTGCAGGTGTGGCATTCCCGGTGGCTATTCCAGGTGTGTACGACTACAGAATACCTGAGAAGTTCAGGGGGAAGGTCGTATTGGGTATGCCCGTTCTGGTTGAGGTTAAGAGAAAAAAAAACTGGGGGGTCATAGTACAGCTCAAACCCGTTTCTTCTTTCCCGCGGCTTAAAGAAGTGCTGGAGATAAAACCCGGCCGGTGGAATGATTCCAATCAGTCGCTTCTGAGACTCTATGAATGGATGGCCTCATATTATCAGTGCGATCTGGGCCGAGTATTCAAACCGCTGGTGAGCAAGTCGATGATGAAGACTAAAGCCAAAACCGCGCTGGTCTACCGGGCTGTGGAAGGAGGGGACAGCAAACTGAAGAAACCTCAGCTCGAGGCATTGCAGAAGATAAAGAACTGCGGGGAAGCACTAACCAGCCGTGAATTGGAGGCCAGGTTCGCAATAGGTGCATCAACCATAAACACACTTTTCAAAAAAGGGTGTCTGGTAAAGGACAAGCGGGTCATTTTCAGAGAAGCCGACGAGCTTTCAATGGATCTGTCCAAAGACAATGTCACTCTCTCGGAAGAACAGCAATCTGCCGTGAAGCGTATTGCGGGTACAATCACCAAAGCTGGAAAACCATTTCTACTGTACGGGATTACCGGAAGCGGCAAAACGCATATCTATACAGATGTGGCCAAACAGGTTCTGGATATGGGCCGGGGTGTGATCATTCTTGTGCCGGAGATCAGCCTTACCCCTCAAACAATTCAGCGCTTCAGGGCTGCCATCGGAGACACCATTACAGTCATTCACAGCCATATGTCAGACGGGGAGCGGCGCGACAGTATTCAGGATATAGTGACCGGACGGAAAAGAGCCGTCATAGGGGTGCGCAGTGCACTGCTTGCGCCTATGAATGATGTGGGTTTGATTATCGTCGATGAGGAGCATGACGGCAGCTACAAGCAGAGCGATACCGACCCGAGGTACAATGCGCGAGATGTGGCGGTTATGAGGGGTAAAATCCAGAATGCGGTGGTTGTTCTGGGGAGTGCAACACCCAGCGTTGAGAGTTTCTACAATGCGCTGAACGGAAAATATGATCTGATCAGACTGACACAGCGGTTTGGCGCATCGAAGCTCCCCGAAGTGAAAATTGTCGATATGGCTCAGGAGCACAAGGAGAATAACTGGACTCCTCTGTCCCGTTATCTTGTGGAAAGAATCGAGCAGGAGCTGGCACAAAAGCGGCAGATCATTCTGCTGCTCAACAGGAGGGGCTTTTCGCCGGTTCTTCTCTGCAAGGATTGCGGTTATACCCACGTCTGCCCCAACTGTTCGGTCAATCTCCGCTATCACAAGGCCGACACGACTCTTAAATGCCATCTATGTGGACAGGAGGAACCGGCTCCCGACAGATGTCCCAATTGCAGAGGCGATAAGATCAAATACAAGGGCACGGGAATTCAGAAAGCGGAGGAGCTGCTCAGGGACAGATTTCCTACCGCAAGAATGATCCGCATGGATCAGGACACCACAAGGAGAAAGGGTTCTCATGTGGCGATACTCGAGACATTTGCTAAAGGCCAGGCCGACATACTTCTGGGAACCCAGATGGTGGCAAAAGGGCTGAATTTTCCCCAGGTCACTTTGGTAGGTGTCCTGCAGGCTGATACAGGACTTCACTTTCCCGATTTCAGAGCTTCTGAACGCACATTCCAGCTTTTGACTCAGGTGGCCGGAAGAGCGGGGAGAGCCGAACTGCCCGGAGAGGTGATAATCCAGACATACTATCCGGATGAAATGGCGGTGAAGAGCTCAATGACACATGATTATGAATCCTTCTACAACCATGAAATCGAGATGAGAAGGGAACTGTTCTACCCGCCTTTCGGTAAGCTGGCCCGGGTTGTCGCGGAAGGGAAAACGGAGACAACGGTGAGAAACTTTCTTCAGAAAGTGAGCGCGGAACTGCGCAGAGGTGAAACGGAGGCGGTGAGCATTCTGGGGCCGACTCCCGCCGTGCTTTCCAGAATCGACAACATTTTCAGATATACGCTTCTGCTGAAGTCGAATTCACCCCGGTCTCTTGCCAGAGCCCTTCACTGTGTCAGAAGGACAGCAGAAGAACTGCCCTCCTCGTACAGGTGCATCATCGATGTCGATCCTGTGAACATGCTTTAGGAGATTGCTTCTTGATTAAGGAATTCCGCGGGATCAGACGATGGTTCGTATCCAAATCCGCTCTATGCACTTATCGCGGTCTCCCAGGCGTACACCTGCCTGATATTCATGCCGTTTTTCGTGGCCGATGTCGGAGTGAGGGAGTATTCGATGGCACTGTTTTTAAAGTCAGAGCGGCAGGAGTTTTTCTCTGAATATTAGAGCGGGAGTTTCAACTATTGTGTTGCTAATTAATATTTTATTACCTGCATTTGTCGGGCTTTTTTGGATTTTTTTTGAAATAAGAAGGAATAAAGCTATTCCGCAGATACGAGATCCTGCGATATCCGGGCACATTCTGCGATAAAGATTATTATGAAGAGCAGACCTTATACTGAATTCGACAGCTTATTTACGACCAAAATCAATGCATGGACTCTTTTCAGAAGAGGTTTCACAGAAGCCTTCGGGCAGCGTCAAACCGACGCTCTGAGCCGCAGTGAGCGCACTTTCAATCCGGATAAGCGCCAGGTGTTCTTTCTGTCTTTTGAGAACAGGCTTGTGTCGCTTGGCGGCTTGGCTGCGGTGACCCGACTCCTGCCGCATCATTTGAAGTCGGCCGGAGAAAAGGTGAAAATCGTTACTCCCTGCCATACAAATCACCCCAAAATCAAACACGCAATCAAAAACGGTATTCTTAAACTTGTTCTCCAACCGGTCGTTTTCCATCTCTGCCGCTACGAGGGGGAGGTAAGCTGCTATGAGGATTTAGAGGCGCACGTCCCCTCCTACTACATTGCAGTGAAAGGTAGGTTCACAGCCGCACCGAATCCCTATTCTTATCCGGATGCTGAGGGCCTTCTGGAAGATTCACTGGTCTTCTGCGCAGCAGTACCTTTCGTTCTGGAGCGGCTGGGCTACATGAGTGATATTCTCTTTCATGCTCACGATTGGGAAACCGCACCTGTGGCAATCACAAGCAAGCTGGCCGTCGTGGACGGGCTTCTCAAGAACGCCAGAACCGTACTCACACTTCACAACTCTTTTGACAACGGCATCTCCTCCACAACCAAAAAACGCTTTTTTGGAAGGGATCTCCCGGGGCATACTGTGCTCCAGTGCGTTATTCCTCTACTCAATGGTCCTCTGTCCGCTGTGAGTACGCCTTTTGCTTTCGAGCTTTGTTACGATCCGCTTCAACGCACTATCTTCACGGATCATCTGCAGGAAATGTTTTCCCTCAATCCTCCGGTAGGTATAGAAAACGGTCTTTTCGGACGGGCTGTTTCGCCTTTCACTTACATAGCTTTGTCTCGCGCACGTTCAGGCAACTTCTCCATTCTTCTTGAGCAAAAAGGACGGTTCAGGAAAAATCTGGAAGAAATAATCAGCAGGACGAAAGAGCGATCAATCATCGGCAGATTAGATTCTTTCGGCTCTGATGTGCCGGTTTTCTTCATGTCCGGAAGAATGGATCTGATGCAGAAAGGTTTCGACGTGGTTTTTCAGGCGTTCAGGCGCCTCCCCCGCGGATCAGCAAAACTTCTTTTCAGCCCCAGCAGTTCAAACGATGGCTCTTCAAAAGAGCTGGAGCTGTTTTGCAGGATCGAAAGAGAATGCTCGGGCGACATAGTGATCTGGCCGTTCAGAATCTCCTCCGAAAACTACAGGTCCGTTCTGCTGGGTTCCAGCTTTCTTCTCATGCCCTCTCTTTATGAACCCTTTGGTGCGGCCACGGAAGGATTTCTGCATGCCACTCCTGTATTGGCAAGAGCAACCGGCGGCCTTTGGGTCCAGATAAAACCGTGCAACAAAGTGTTTATTCCGCCTTTTTATGATTCACTTTTTCACTTTTCAGGCTCCATAGAAGATGCCACCGGAATCCTGTACCGGGAAGAGATCAGCGGGGAACGTGCACTTGAGGGGTGGAAGAACTGTTTGTCACTCCCTCTGGAAAGGCGAATGGAATCATCGCTCTACAGTTCAATGATTGATTCCCTGCACAGAGCGCTTTGTGATGCTTTGGACATCTATTCCGATCAGAACGCCTACGGGAGAATGATCCTGAACGGAACAGAGTCTCTCAAGCAGTTTTCCTGGAACGTGGCGGTGGAAAAGTATCGGAAAGTGTATCAGACAGCTTCGTTCAGAGGCTACTTCTGAACGGGTAAATGATTGTTGGCCTCTATTTTGTGGTTTGACATTGATCTTACGATTAGCTATACTTTAAATTGATCCGAACTCTCCAAACAGAGTATTATTTGCCTTAACCGCATAAATGAAAGGGACTGGCATGACTGAGAATCTACTTTTTCTAGTCGCTGGCTTTGTCATCGGGGGTATTGCAGCATCAATTGTCTGGGCTTTAAGCAGTTCCGTTAGGAAAAAGCATCAGAAGTCACGCCAGGAAGCTAAAGAGCAGGTCATGCTAACTATCGGTGAACTGCTTGCCGATGCCGATGCGATAACTGGTGACTTCAGGTGCGGTAATATCGATTTGGGAACCTTGCGTAAAGACCTTAACGAAAAGATCAATTCCATCACGAAACTCTTCAGAACCAATATGCATGTGCTCGATGTGTTCTTTGTGAAGTATACTGAACAGCAGATTGAAACACATCAGCAGGTAATGGAAAACCCCGAACGCAGGAGACCGGATTTCGGCGCCCCTGGGCATTCCTGGGGTTATGGTGTTCAGGAGACAGGGGGATCAGAAACGGATGTCATCGAGGAGTCCGACAAGAAGAGAAGCGAACCTGCAGTTGCGGAGTTCGACAGCTCCGAACAGCCGGAAGTCGTTGCCGATCATTTGGAGTCTGTTGCAGAGCAGTTCGAAGCTGTTTTGGAGCATCCCTCGGAAACCGAGCAGGAGGATGCACTTCAGGGCGAACAGGTAGACATGACAACGGAGCCGCAACAAAAGCCCTCTTCTTTTCAGCCAGAAGAAGAACCGGAAAAAACCACAGACCCTCAGGGAGTCGATGCTCAAGGGCCTTTGGAAACGGAGCCATCACCGGCTTTTTCATCGGAAGAGTCCCGGCCTGTTGAGCCGGACGAACCGTCTGAAGTGCAAATGTCGCCGGCTCTGGCCTCTGAAGAGCCGCAGGCCGTCGAAGAAGAATTTTTAATACCTGAAGAGCCATCAGAAATTGAGCAGCCGGCGGCAGGTGAAACTCAAGATTCAGAAGAATCGGCACAACCGCAGGAACCAGAACCGATTCAGGCTTTTGAGTCAGATACATCTGCAGAACCAGTTTCCACACAGGCCTTCCAATCGGATGAGGTGCAGGGTTCAGATTCAGAAGCAATCCCGGTTTCGGAGGAGGATGCGTTTGAAAGCTCATCGGATTCTGAAATTGTGTTTGAGATGCCGGTTGAGGAATCGGATGAGGAGACGGGTACTTTTGAGGAACCCACCTGGTCAGAACAGTCGTTTGAGGATTTCGAAGCATCATTTGCTCAGTTTGAAGCTGCTGTTGAGGAGAAGTCCCGGGCTGCTCTCTCAAAGTCACAGGCGGAGCAGGACGCTGCCCGGAGTGAACCGGAGGAGAGCCAGGTTCAGCAGCAGCCGGAGGGGGCATCGGATCAGATGTCCGATATGGAGCAGGCGCTTGCGGGACAGGGGTATGAGGTTCCTTCAGAAGAAGATGACCAGTTCTTGACTGAAACTATCTGTTTTGACAGGCGGATGATCCCAACCGATGGAAACCCTCCTGGTAATGGATCTGCTCAAGAACCGCGCGAGGGCCAGAACAGAATGCGGCACCCTGCAGCTCCCAAAGGAGCAAAACCGCCGCTGGCGCCCGATCAGCAGGCTCAGAATGTCCAGCCTCCAGCTTCGGAGGAGAAGGATCAGTCTGCCATTACCGGTGATGATGTTATTAACACCATAGATAACCTTTTCGGCCTCTGATTACTGTCTTTGGAAGTTGCGCTGCCGCATGCATTCGTAAATGAGTACGGCTGCTGCGGTAGAAGCATTCAGTGATTGTGCTTCCGGGGCCATGGGTATCGACACGAACTGGCTGCACTGCTTCTGCAGATAGGGCGGGATACCCCGATGTTCTCCACCTGTGATAAGAATCGTTGGTCCGGAAAGGTTTGCCTCCGTAGGAACGGTTCCGTCTTCCATGACTGCCCCGGCGATGGTGAATCCCTTACGGGCATATTCACCTATGAGTCCTTCCAGATTTCTGGGTTTCACGATGCAGAGATGTTCGAGCATGCCCGCGGAGCTTTTGGCTACGGCTGCATTCAGGGGAACCGTGTTCTTCCTTTCCAGAAGAAGCGCGTCGATGCCGAAACAGACGCTGGAGCGAATGATTGCACCCAGATTGCCCGGATCCTCGATGGATGCGGCAATCAGCAGTACTGGTGACCTTTTCCGCTCCGTTATCTCCTGCAGTTGCTCCACTGTGCAGTAAGGTTTTATGCTGCAGAACGCGACGACTCCCTGATGTTTCATCGTGCCGGCAAGAGAGTTTATCTTCACTTCAGGAACAAGGTTGTAGCAAAGACGTTCTTTTCTGCATTTCTTCAGAAGGTTGAACAGTGTCTGGTTTTTCCTGTCCTTATCAAAGTAGATGTGTTCGATGTCGTTTTTGCGGGTTGAGATAAGTGCTTCCACTGCATGAATTCCATAGATCGGAACATCACGGGTTTCTGTATTCATCGAGCTCTCTTTCA
>JBKHHW010000114.1:0-9789 GCA_046538945.1 Chitinispirillaceae bacterium
GGCGGAAATTGCAGCAAAGGGAATCACATTTCCTCGATAGTAAATAGTTCATCAGGCATTCGCTTTAACTTTGCTATCCGTCTGTTCGCTACTCGCCATTCAACTCGGATCCAAATGTCTCATTCCTCCGAAGGCAGCGTGAAGAAAAACGTGCTCCCTTCCCCCGGAACCGATTCCGCCCAGATCCTCCCGTTATGCGCCCTGACAATCTCCCGGGCAATGGAAAGACCCAGCCCGCTGCCGCGTCCCGATGTCGTCGTATCCTCCTTTATGCGGTAGAACTTTTCAAAAACCGCTTCCAATTTATCTGCAGCAATGCCCGGCCCCCGATCTCTTATGCCCACTTCCACCTCTCCGGGCTTCTTTTCGATAGTAATATCGATTTTCCCGCCTTCACCCGTATAGCGAATCGCGTTGTTGAGGATGTTCCGTATCACTAAGTTTATCTGCTGCTTGTCGGCCCGCACCAATCCCGGGTCTTTATCTATCACATTCACAAAGATATGACGCGTGCTTTCAAGCGAGATGGTGTCCTTTATGGCACGCACCAGATCTGAAAGCGCAAATCTGCCCAGCTGAAGCTGCTGCTTTCCTGCATCCAGGCGGGAGATGTTAAGCATAGTATCCACCAGCTGATTGAGACGCTTCGTTTCCGATTCGATAACCTGAAGGTATTCCTTCTGTTTCTTATCCGACAATTCGATATCGGGGGAGAGAATCGTCTGCACAAATCCCAGGATGCTCGCAAGCGGAGTCCTTATTTCGTGTGAAGCGGTACTGACAAATTCAGTTTTGGCTCTGTCGATCTTCTGGAGCCGGTCATAGGCGGTGTCCAGTTCCGCATTGATCATGCTCAACTCCTCGTTGCGCCTCTTGAGATCCGCCAGGGCGGCCTTGAGCTCCTGTTCATAGTTTTTACGCTCAGTTATTTCGCTTATGGCACAGAGTACCCCGATTATCTCACCACTCGCATCGCGAAGAGGAACAACGGTATTCACAGCCCAACCTCTGGCGCCGCTTTCGGCAAACACGTACCAGTAATCCTCCGTCTTGGCACGCCTTCCGTCCAAAGCCTGCTCAAACTGCAGGATCGCCCCCTTTGTTTTCAGAAACGGAAACACCTCCTGAGGCAAAAGCCCAACCACCCGTTCCCGTGCCAACCCGCTTATCTCCTCCATGCTGCGGTTCCATCTGGTAATGTGCAGTTCCTTATCAAAAACGATAATCCCCTCACGAGTATTTTCAATTATCTGTTCATTGAACCTGGCCAGATCCCTTACCCTGTCCTCCGCTTCCTTCAGAGCCGTTATATCCACTATCACCCCGTCCCATGTGACCCCGTAGTCCGTATCGTGCGGTGTGGAGGCGCTTCTGAGCCACTTGAGTTTTCCATTTATAGTGTAGCGACCCTGCCAGAAAAAGGGCTGATGATTCAGAATGGCATAATTGAGTCTTTCCTGAAAGAGATTGATCTCTTCTGGATGTACCGAGCCGATTATAAGCATCGGGTCTTTCATCCCCTCTTCGGGTTCGATGCCAAAAATATCCCTGATACCGTTACTTATGTACTCAAACTTTTTTGTTCCGTCGCGCAGCACCGCAAACTGGAAAATCATTCCTGGCACATTCTCAGACAGGTTGGCCAGACGCTGTGCCTGAAGCTGAAGCTTTGTTTCATTATGCTCCAGATTCTGAGCCCTTGCGGAAAACTCGTGTGCTTTTAAAAGCGCGTTAATCCGCACCTTCAGCTCATTAACGGTCACCGGTTCCAGAACCACCTCATCGAGGATATCATCGAGAATACCTGCCATCCGCCCCAGATCTTCTCTGTCTGAAATCAGGACAAGGGGCATATACAGGCGTGGATTGCTCTGTTTAAGTTTTCTGATCCGCGATGCAGCTCTGTCAAGGGACTGAGAATCTACCAGGCAGATTTTGTAGGACGTCTGGGGTAATGAAGTGGCAATGTCGTAGTGAGACTGCAGCCACTGAAGCAGTTCGGCCCTCCGGAGCCCGAAGCATACATGTATTCCACTCTGCATTGAGAGCCACCTTTTAGATGATTAGTAACTGCCAAATCTAAACCTGCTAATACTGTTCCAGCTGTACAGTAAATGCGTTCGATCTACTGCAAGAGTTGGTAAAATCTGGAATGGCTGAGGGGTGGAACCGCAAAGAATCAACCTGGTCTCAACCCCATCCCCCCACATCAGAACCTTAGCCCGTCTTCTTATTGGGAATCCGCCCCTCCCGATCCCCTTTTCATTTCCCACTTCTGCTTATATATTTATCTCATGCATTCAGCCCCGAAAAAAAACTCCCTGATACCGCTGTTATTGCTTCTGCTTTCTATTCCCGGCGCAGCAGACAACACCCATCTGTGCACCTATTCTCAATTCGGCAAACCCGTACGCTCAATGCTCAGCCGAACAACAATGCATGATGACACCCTGTTTATCGAACACATAACCACGCCCACGTATGTCTTCTCTCCCCAAAAATCAGACATTGACGATAATAATTCGCTCAAACCGTACAGATTTTCCACCCTGAAAAATTTCAAACCCTTCTCCTGCAGCGGACAACTCGATATCTCTCCTGAAAAGATATTTTTCTTTGCATCAAACGGAATCACCATCACCTCAGTCCCCCATCACCACAAAACACCTCCCAAAACAGAAAGCTGGTACTCGCCCTTCGCCGATCCGGACCGCGGATCTCTTGCTGCGCTGAAAAAGAGAATCGTAAGTTCCTTTGGAGACTACCGATCCTCAATCAAAAAGGGGCACAAACACGCCGGAACCGATTTCAAAGGTGCATTCAATGAACCCGTGTTCCCTATCGGAAACGGCCTGGTACTCTTCGCTTCCGACAGGCCTTTCAACAGCACCGTAATAATCCAGCATATCACACCTCAGAACGACACACTTTACTCTAAATACGTACATGTTGAAAAAGTACGGGTAAAACCCGGGGAACTGGTTACCCCATACGATACACTGGGCCGTATTTTCAATAAGCAGGAGTTTGTTCAAAGCAGGTTCGATCACCCGCACCTACACCTGGAAATCAGAAAAATCTACCGGGACAAAGGGAAAGCCAGCTCATACAGCATGACCATGAAAGAACTAGAAAAGTACTGCATCGATCCGTTCCTCTTTTTCACGGAAACCCTGTAAAAAATGAACCGGGCTTTTACCATTCTCCAAACAGTTCTGACAGGGGTGCTCTTTCTGGCGTTCAGTCACGAGTTCACTCAGTCATTCCATTATGCAAAGACTATCATTTTTCTGCTTCTTGGCACACTATCCTTTTTCCAGCTTTGCTTTCTCAGAAAAGTTTCAGTGCCGACAGGCCCCATATCCTGGGCGTTTCTGGCAATCCTTACAGCAGCGACCATCTCCCTTTTCTCATCACACGCCACGCTCAATTCACTTCCTCACTACATGATTTTTGTAAGCAGCTTCTTTATACTGATTTCACTATGCAACCAGACTGAAAAGTCCAGAAACACTCTGTATGTATCGATTTTCATCATCGCCCTGATCGAAAGCATCATCGCTTACCTGCAGTTCGCTTCCATCAAGTTGCCCTCCCCGCTTACACTTTCCTCCAGCGACAACCGCATCATCGGAACCTTCGGAAACTCCGAATTCATGGCTACTTTTCTGGCCGTAGCAGGCTTTATCGGTCTTCACCTCCTGAAAACATATACACATCATAAAAAAACACTCATTGCAGGCCTCCTGATAATTGCACCAGCTTTAGTATTGACCATGAACAAGGGTTCGATACTGTTTATTGCAGGATGGGGGCTATATCACCTCACCTGCAGAAAACTGCTGGTTTCAGCAATAATCCTGAGCTCCATACTGCTTTCCCTATTCCTGTTTGGATCATCGGTAAAGGGAAGACTGCTTCTGTGGATATCAAGTATCAATATTTTCAAAGATCATTTAATCGCAGGAGTCGGTTTACGACAGATCGGGCATCACTATCTTGAAAGCGTGGCATCCGTATTAAACTCAGGCTCCGTTTTAGGCTCCTTTCTGGAAAAGCACACCGCAAACGTTCTTGATGCCCACAATTTCATCCTTAACTGGGCAGCGGAAGCCGGTGTTGCAGGCTTGATCTCCGCAAGTGCGCTGGTCATCTGCTGCCTTAAACTGAAATCGGTAAACAAGCCCTTTCTGCACACTGCACTTCTGTTCCTTCTTTTTAAAAGCATGTACACTGTGATGCACAACTCCACCACCGGCCTGATGCTTTTTCTGATTGTCGTAAGCGCACTGATCCCCCTAAAGGTCCATGCAATACCATTACGAATGAAAACTGCTTCCATCGCTTCAGGTACGCTCTTCCTCATCGGATGCTTCATCACCTTTCGCGTGATCTCCTCAGACTACTGGTACGGCAAATCAATGATGGCAATCGCACAAGCAAATATCGACACTGCAATTATCTATGGCCACAAATCCCTTGAAACCAACCCGCAGAACAGTGATGCTCATCTGGCGTGCGGCCACAGCTATTTTCTCAAAAAAGAAAAAAAGAACATGTCAAAACATCTTGATCAGTCTATCAAGCTGTTCAAGAGCATGAATTCTCTTAAAATATCCGCCCACATGTATTTCTACAGCGGAATGCATGAAAAAGCCGAAAAGCTTTATAGCGAAATAGTGGAGTACTACCCACACCATTTAACCAGCCTCTCAAAACTTGCCCAGATTTATTTTCTCGATAGAGATTACGTTCAGGCTCACTCTTACGCTTCACTCGTACTGGAAACTGAGCCGAGGGTCAAAAACGAATCCGATTTCGGAAACAGGCGGACCTGTGCCGAAATAATAAACAAAACCGGTCCACTTCTGTACGGAGAGAGAAAATGAGACTCAAATGCCTTCTCACACTCCTGCTTCTGGCATGTTCATTGTCTGCGGAAATCAAACTTCCCGCAAAAGCCGGTATCAACGGGGATTTCGTCAAAGTACGCTCCAACCCCTCGACAAAAGGCAAACTGGTCGGCATTCTCTATAAGAACATGGTCGTTACAGTAGTGGAAAGAAGCAAACAGAAAGACTCCATAGGTGAAAACAGCGACTACTGGTACAAGGTCACATTTGAAAATATGCTGGGATGGACATATGCCCCGTTTCTCAATTTCAATCTTACCAAAGACACCGTAGATACTTATGAATCGGATCTGGGTATGGAATGGTTCTACAAAAGATTCGACTACAGCACCTGGGAGTTCAGCCAGAAGATAGATCTGACCTCGTTTACACTCGAAGAGTACAGAGCACTTATCACTTCAATTATGGAAGAACATAACTATTTAGCTCAATGGGCTCTCTACTATTCGGTTTATGAATCGTCCGAAGAGCTGGAAGCCAAGGAAGATCAGCCACCCTTTCCTTACCTGAAAGAAAAGTTCTACTCACCTGATTTCATCGCCAAACTGAATGAGGTCCAATATGGCCTTCTTCAGAAGCTCCCGGACAGCCTCCTGTCCGATAAGGAATTCCTTCTTAAGCTCACAAGCAAGAGAGTCTCACTCAATGAGGCCATCAGCGACGCACTGGAAAAAGACAAGGCGTTCATAGCCGAAGCGCTCCGCAGTAACTATAACAACGTTTATACTATGAGTGAAATGCTCTACAACTTCATGGATGATGAAGAGGCGCTTATAATGTTCCTTGATGCCGCATATATATCAGCAAAAAAGAATTCCAACCAGTACAGCAATGCTCGAAGAACTATTCTCGCTTATTTCAACGAACAACTGCAGGCTAAATACAAATCCTATGAGCCGGAGTCCGGCGATGGACGATAAACGTGCTGTATAAAAATATCGATAGCAGTAAGTGGAACAGCTGGCATTGGCAACTGGCCAATGCCCCCAGATCTTTACCAGACCTTCTGAAGTTGTTTCCCAACCTCTCCCAAGAACGTAAAGTATTGCTAAGTGAGCATATAGACCGCTTCAATTTCCATGTAACCCCCTATTTTCTGTCCTGTATCGAACTGGACCAAAGCGGAAACCCTTTACCAAATGATCCGGTCTGGCGGCAGATTCACTGCGAAAGAGATATTTACTCAACAAAACCATCTGCTCAGGCTAACTGGGAGACACCTGAAGAGATCCATTTCGGAATTCTCCACCAGAAATATCCCGGCCGAGCCCTTATCCGGCTCACCGGCACCTGTTTCAGTTACTGCACCTACTGCTATTGCGCTCACCGGACTATCCGCAAAGATCAACAGATGCAGTCAGACTACAAAACAGTCTGGCCTCAGATACTGCACTTTCTGAAAAGTCGAACCGACATTCAGGAGGTACTGCTCAGCGGCGGGGATCCGCTTCTGTTGTCAAACGCAGAGCTTGAGAGTGTTCTGCGGGATCTGCGCTCGATTGAATTCCTGCGCTTTATCCGCATCAACACCAGAGCATTCACATTCTGTCCCTTCCGGTTCGACCCGGAACTGGTATCAATACTCAAAAAGTACAATGTGAATGCGATAGAGGTGCATTTCAGTACGCATAAAGAACTGACCGATGAAGTTGACAAGGCTTTGGGATTGTTTTCTGAAACGGGATACAAGCCCCTGTTTCTCTCCCGGGCACCTCTGCTGAGAGGAATAAACGACAGTGAGAATACTCTAAAACAACTTTTACTGGGCCTGTACGAGAGAGGGATCACCCCCTACTATCTGTTCCATTATGCGCCCTATATCGTGGGCAGAGATGAACTGGGAGTACCGATCAGAAAGGGAACCGCACTGCTCAGATCCCTGCGCCGAACCATTCCCGGACCAGCATTTCCCCGTTTTACACTGTTCCATACTACGGGAAAACAGGATATACCCCTCGATGAATTCGGTACAAACAATTTCAGATACCAGATTTCGGACGGAAAACCTTTCATCTCTTTTCTCAACCGGAGTGGAGATTGGGTGACCTATCCGGACATATCCTCAGATTAGCATAGCCGTGAAGTACAGGAATATTCGCAAAATCCTACGATCGATACGTTTGATTTTAAACGGATCCGCCGGACATCTCGTCGAACCGGGTCCTCACAACGTCACGATATTATTAGCAAACAAAACTGCCCGGTTTTCGATGCCGGTAAAGGTGCGCCCCCAACTGGGAGAGCAGAATGAACACCGGATTCACAACATGAAACTGTGCTGCGATCTGATCAACGGTACTCTTCTTAAACCGAAAAACGTCTTTTCGCTTCAGCACTGTATCGGAGAACCCGGTGAAAAAAGAGGCTTCAAAACCGGACCGGTGATTATCAATGGTACACTAGGCCACGGCTCGGGGGGCGGTATCTGCCAGATATCGACCGTGCTGTTCAACACCGCGCTTCTGGGGAATCTCAGGATAATTGAAAAGCACAACCACAGCAGCGATATCTGGGGTGAGAACAGAATGATAGGACTTGGAAGAGATGCTGCATACGTGTATCTTCGCAAAGATCTCATTTTTCAGAACAACTCCAGATACCCTCTTCAGGTCAGCCTTGAACTGGATAGAACCACGATGACACTCACCGGTTCACTTTATCGACCCGAAATGTATAATGACGAGAAGGTTAAGATTTCAACGGATGTTCTCGAAGACAATACATCACATTTGTGGGTTGTAAAAACAAAAAGAACTGCTACAGGCACAGATGGTAAGAGCAGAACAACCTACAGGAAAACGGAAAAATACAGGAAATGTAATGAGTGAAGTAAGAACGATCGGATTACTATACGAAACACTGGAAGACGCAATGGAATTCGGTCTGCCGCTCGAACGGCTTGACCACTGGCGTGAAGAGCACGAAATAGCCGCGATTGAAAATGCGGTGCAGTCCGCCGGTTTCGACACCTTGAGAATGGGCAACCCCTACGATTTCATCGCAAAATGGTCATCTCTGCCGGCAAAACCGGAGTTCATACTATCTCTATCGGTCGGTTTCAGATCCCGTTTCAGACAGGCTCTGGGGGCAATGGCGTGTGAACTGACTCACATTCCCTATTCAGGCCCTGACCCCTATGCGAAACTTGCCGGTCAGAACAAGCAGCTCCTTAAAGCTTTGTTTGACAAGCTTTCCGTTCCCACTCCAGCCTGGGCTTACGTGCACTCTTCCGACATGCTGAATCAGAAATTCCCGCCCTTTCCGCTGATTGTGAAACCTGCCTGCGAAGGTACGTCGGTGGGTATAAACGAAAAAGCGATAGTTACAACGGTATCATCACTCAGGGAATATGCCCACCACATTCTGCACGATCTTGGATATCCGGTCATCGTGGAAAAATTCATTGAGGGTAAAGAGTACAAGCTCTGCTATACCGGAAATGCCCCGGACATCTGGAGAGGGATGATCGAGGATGTCCGGGAGGACGGATCTGCACTGGGGAAAGAGTTCTTCCATTATAATGCAAAACGAGACCGCCTGTTTAAAAAAGTAAAGAGAAATTTATCCGGTGATGTTTATAAACCGCTTGTCGAAATATGCGATTTTGTCTACTCTCTTCTGGCCCCGGCAGACTACGGAGTTTTTGATATACGGGAGGACAGAAACGGCAACTTTTTTATAATAGACTACAACACAGATGCCACGCTGCATCCTGATAAAACCCTCGCCACCTGCAGCAGGCTCCACGGAATCTCCTATGGCCAGTTGATCCAATCGATTCTCAAGGCATCGTTTATCAGACAGGGGCTAAGATGGTATTAGCATACGGCCCATCATCTGTCATCCTGAGTGAAAAGATCTTTACATCATACCGGATACATCGAAACTCGTGATAAATACTGAAAGCAACAGAGAATAATCATGCGCAGACTACTGGAAAAACTGATCATCACCCTTTTTGATCTTCTTCCCAAAAAACTATCCGTGCGTTCATTTTTCATTTACTGGGGCGTTCTACCCTTTATCATAGTCAAGTTCACCAGAAGAAAGCTTCTCAAGAGGAATAACAATACAAGCACGGTTGCAGTAAAGCAGTGCAGTGAAAAGATCCTGCAGGTAACAGGTTACGAAGACCAGGAGATCTGCATACGCTATTCCGGCGGGACTGATTCAACCCTGGTTGCTGCAATCATGGCCCAGCGGTTCAGAAAGGTCCACCTTCTGACATTTGCATCATCCTACGAAGCTCTGACTCTTTACACCATCAAGTCCAGCCCGAAGAATTCTGTCTGCAATTTAGAATACCTGGAAAAACGCTACGGCAGGAAAAAATTCACGCACACAATCATGCGGATGGAAAAAGAGCGCGATGACATCTATTTCAACTATTACCAGAAGCATATAACCGGAAAAAGCTTTTTAAGGGTGTCGTTCTGTCCCGCATGCACAATGGCCATGCATAAGATGACTATAGGTTACTGCAGAGAAAACGATATACGTTTTGCATCGGACGGCTCATGTATCGATTCGGGAGCGTATCTCTGGCAGATGCAGCACAAAGACAACCTGGAAATGATAAAGCAGGCGTACAGTTGGGCGGGAATAGAATATCTGATTAATCCCTGTTACAACGTCCCGGACAGCGCCGAGGCGCTTTTCGAAAAGGGAATTCTGCCCCAAAGGATCAACAGCAACAGTTTCAACTACAGACGCCAAACGCAGCAGTTCTGCATACCTATTCAACTTCAGTCGCTGTGCCGGAATCTGCACGGAAGCGCAGAGCAGGTAGACCGTGGGGAGTTCAGAAGGTTTGTGGAAGAGGTGTGCCGATCCTTCTGACATTAGTACCGCACGCCCATCCGCTCACCCTGAGCCC
>JBKHHW010000115.1:0-9733 GCA_046538945.1 Chitinispirillaceae bacterium
GAAAGAGGATTACATGAGCCCAACTAAAAGCACTACCACCAAAAAAACAGATGCCAGGGAAGATGCGCTGGCGAACTGGAAAATCAGCTATAAAGGCATGACCGACTATGACCTTCGCCGCAGCTTTCTCAATAATCTGGAGTACAATATCGGCAAGGACAAGTCATCCATAACGGCATACGATAAGTTCCTCAGTCTTTCCTATGCCGTGCGCGAGCGGGTTATAGAGCGCTGGATAAGAACCGGTCAGCAGTACAAATCAGACAATGTGAAACGGGTATACTATCTTTCCATGGAATTTCTCATGGGGCGCCTTCTGGGTGAAAACATGGTCAATCTTCACCTGGACAAGGCCTGCGAGCAGGCGGTGAGGGATCTGGGTCTGGATATGGAGGAGATGATAGACCAGGAGCATGATGCGGGACTGGGCAACGGCGGACTGGGAAGGCTTGCCGCCTGTTACCTGGAATCCATGGCCACGCTCAAAATGCCCGCAATGGGTTATGGTATCCGCTACGATTTCGGTATTTTCAACCAGAAAATCCAGAACGGGTATCAGCACGAGACACCCGAACAGTGGCTCCAGAACAGGAATCCCTGGGAGATTGAAAGACCCGAGTACAAGACCACCATTAAGTTCTACGGCAGAACCATGCAGTATCAGGAACCAAGCGGACGCACGCACATATCCTGGATAGACACCGAAGATGTGATCGCCATGCCCTACGACATTCCCACTCCCGGTTTTGAGGTGAACAATGTGAATACGCTGAGGCTGTGGTCGGCCCGCTCAGCTGAAGAGTTCAACCTTCAGTTCTTCAACAGCGGCGACTACATCGGAGCCTGCCAGGACAAACTGAATAGTGAAAACATATCGAAAGTCCTTTATCCCAATGACAATAATGTCTCCGGGCGGGAGCTGCGCCTCAAACAGCAGTACTTTTTCACCTCCGCGTCGCTTCAGGACATAATTCGCAGATATCTACAGACAAACGAGAACTTCAGGAGTTTCCCCGATAAGGTGGCCATTCAGCTCAATGACACTCATCCGGCCATAGCGATTGTGGAACTCATGAGACTTCTCATAGATGAGCACAAGCTCGACTGGGACGAGGCATGGGAGGTTGTCACGGGAACATTCGCCTATACCAACCACACTCTTATGCCGGAAGCACTGGAGAAGTGGTCGGTGGGGCTTATGCAGCATCTTCTTCCGCGTCACATGGAGATCATCTATGAGATCAATCATCACTTTCTGCGCCAGGTATCCTACAAGTACCCCGGTGATCTGGACCGGCTCCGCCGCATGTCTCTGATCGAAGAGGGCGAGGACAAGCAGGTGCGCATGGCATATCTGGCCATTGTCGCCAGCCACTCGGTAAACGGAGTATCCGCTCTGCACACCGAACTTCTCAAACACGGGCTGGTCAAGGATTTCGCGGAGATGTGGCCTAAGAAGTTCAACAACAAGACAAACGGGATCACTCAGCGCAGATGGCTCTACAAGTCCAATCCTTCACTGCGGGACCTTATCAACAGCAAAATAGGCGATGGCTGGGCCACGGATCTTTATAAACTCAAAGAACTGGAAAAATTCGCCGATGACAAAGCTTTTCATAAAGAGTGGCAAAAAGCCAAACTCAACTGCAAACACAACTTTGTCACCAAGATGGCCAAATGGGAGGGGCTCAAGCTCAACCCCGACATGATGTATGACGTGCAGGTCAAGAGGATGCACGAATACAAGCGCCAGTTGCTCAATGCACTTCACTGTATCGCTCTCTATAATCAGATCAAATCAGGCGACACGCAGAATTTCGTTCCCAGGACGGTGATGTTCGCGGGAAAGGCCGCTCCCGGATACTATATGGCCAAACTGATAATAAAGTTCATAAACAGTGTTGCCGGTGTGATCAATAACGACCCCGATACGAAGGGACTGCTCGAGATATACTTTCTTCCCAATTACCGGGTGTCTCTTGCCGAGTATGTCATTCCTGCCTCCGACCTCTCCGAGCAGATTTCCACTGCCGGAACAGAGGCCAGCGGAACCGGCAACATGAAATTCGCCCTGAACGGAGCACTCACTATCGGCACCATGGACGGAGCCAATGTGGAGATGCACGAGGAGATCGGGGGAGAGAACATGTTCATCTTCGGACTTCGCACCGAAGAGGTTGAGCAACTGAGGGCTTCGGGTTACAATCCGTGGGATTACTACCACAAAAGCCCTATGCTCAGACAGGTGATTGATCTGATTTCGGGCAATTTCTTCAGCCCCGGAGAACCGGGACTGTTCGCACCCATTTACGACACTCTACTCGATCACGGAGACCGCTATATGATAATGGCCGATTTCGATGCCTATGTGCAGTGCCAGGCTGAAGTCGCCCGCTGCTACCAGAACAAGGCGGAGTGGACCAAGAGGTCCATATTGAACGTGGCCAGAATGGGCAAGTTTTCTTCAGACAGGGCAATAAGGGAATATGCGGATGAGATCTGGCATATCAGCCCCACCCACGTACCGCTGGACAGATGAAGTCTGCCGTTTTGAAAATGAGAAGGCATCCGTTTTAAAAACGGATGCCTTTTTTTATGTCATCAGAAGAGAAACGGGGCTTAAGATTACCTGAAACAGAGCAGTAGACTTTAAGATCACCGCAGCACGCCTGAGCGGATCCGAAGATTCTGATCCGCTCAGGATTTTTTCACTTCCGGTGTTTTGAGAGCGATCTCCATTGCGAACTCTCCCAGCTTGGAGGAAAACGGCACCACGATTGTGGGAACGCCTCTCTGGGAAGCCACCTTGTGATCCTTGCCGATCACCACTTTGGGAAGAGAGATGGAGAGGTTGTATTTGGTAAGGTGCTGTTTTGCATTTCCGGCCACTATGTTGGCAAGCTCACCGATTCCATCGGCTACATCGTCACCGATGATCTTTATCTCCATACCCAGAAGAGCCGATACCACCCTGAGCGCTATCACTTTCGGAAAACTCAAACAGATCGATCCCTGAGCTTCACCGGAAAGGCCGATGATCCCGGAAACATCGAATGTATGCACTTCACTGTCTTTCAAAGCTACCTTTCCGGGTCTGATATCCGTATTGAGCATCTTTTTGAAAGTCTCAATCGTCGACACTATGAAAGGATTAACATATGAAACATCCATCGCCATTTCTCCCTGAACCCGTTTAGTGTATAAGGATTGTAATTATATCATGATTAGAACAACGGATGCAACTTGTTTCTTAATCTCCCTATGCAGTTCTTAACATCTCTCGCCGACACCCATGGCACAGGGATTGCACGATTCTGGTGAAGCCCGGTTCCCTATAACAGAAAACGGCGTGATGCATGGTGTTCAAAATTTCTCTCATCAGATTCACACCCCTTCTGCTCTGGGCAGCCACCTGCGCATTAGGGCAGACTTTGACTCTAAAGTATTGTGAAGAAAAAACGCTTGAGCGGAATTTCAGCCTCCAGGCTGCCCGATTTCAGAGAAACTCGGTGAAGTGGCAAAAATACAGCACTATCGCAACGATACTTCCCTCGGTGGCCCTGAACACAAACTGGCTCGAAACTGAAGATCTGCAGAGTGTTCCTTCTGAACAGCAGCCCATTCCTGGTCAGAGCCCAACCACAGGGTCAACGTTTTCCCAGAACGGTTTCTTTCACCAGCTCACCATCAACCAGCCCATCTTTAACGGGGGTGGCGAAATATTGAGCTACTTTCTTGCGTCAAACAATCTGGAGGCAGCAAACTACCGGCTCAGAGCCGCCCGTCAGGATGCAATTCTGCAGGTGAGGAATGCCTACTTCAATGCACTGCTCCTTTCCGAGCAGAAAAAAATCGACAGTCTCGGCTTGGAATGGACCAGACGAAACCTCTATCAGGCCAGAATCAGGCACGAAGAGGGGGTGCTTCCTCCCTACGAGCTTCTTCGGTGGGAGGCGGAAGTCGCCGAGCGCAGGGGAAGTGTTATCAATTCCTATGCACTCTACCGGGGAGCCTTGAGTCAGCTGTTTCTCACCATGGGTCAGCAGCCCCAGGAGAGCATCGGGCTACAGTTGGAGGATGCTTCTCTTCTGGAACGGCTTTTTGAACAGTCGGCCGAGCTTCCGGAGGGCAGCTGGGAGAACAGTCCGGAGCTGCTGGCGGCACAGGAAGAGCTGAGCATCGCCAGGCAGAACACTTTTCTTACCCTCACCAAATTTCTTCCGAATATAAACGGTTTTCTCAGATACGACTGGCCTGCTCAGGACAGTTTCTTTCCTCAGGGAGAGAGTGTCTGGACCTACGGAGTCA
This sequence comes from Chitinispirillaceae bacterium, assembly GCA_046538945.1. Taxonomy (GTDB): domain Bacteria; phylum Fibrobacterota; class Chitinivibrionia; order Chitinivibrionales; family Chitinispirillaceae; genus JAEZKC01. The sequence goes on from JBKHHW010000115.1 coordinate 4,309, forward strand.
ATATCAACTGGACTTTGTTCTCGGGAGCAAAGCGTTTTTCAGACTACTTCGCCAGCAGAAATCAATACCAGCAGTTTGAAAGCCAGTTAGGCCAGCTTGCAGAACAGAACCGGATATCAGTGATCCAGACCCGCACCCTTTATCGGGCCTCAAAGGAGCAGGTGAAATCGGCGAAGACCCGTTTTGAACTCATGCAGCGTACCCTTTCCATGATGGAGCAGCGGTACGAAACGGGTATGGTGGGGATATCGGAGTTGCTGGAGGTCCGCATACAGACCGATTCGGCCCACATCATGTACCTGCGGTCCCTGGTTGACGCACTTGTCACAGAATCAGAATACAGGTCTGCAACAGGGCAGCTTGAGGGGGGATAATGAGAAAAAGGTGTGCCTTGTTTCTGTTTACGGCGATGATGATTTTCTGCTCCGGGAACCAGCAGCAAAACGGCTCCAACGGTGCCCTGCCGAGTTTAAATGCGGTGGAAGCGACGGTGGTACAAAAGGGGATTCTGATTCCCTACCTGGAAAAGCCGGGGATAGTAAGCGGGATAAATGAAACCGTGGTGGTATCTGAAACGGAGGGGATCATCCGTTCCGTGCGCTTTGAATTGGGAGAAGAGGTGGACAGCGGCGCCTTTCTGCTGCAGGTGGATCGGGACGCGGCCCGGTTTGCTCTCAACCAGGCTCGGCAGCAGCTCTCCACCGCTCAGATGAATCTTGAGGCCTCCCGCAGGCTGTACCAGGACAGCGCCATATCCAGAAGCGAGTTCGAGCAGGCAAAAAGCTCCTACAACGGAGCCAGGGCCGCCTATGAAACAGCTCTGAAACAGTACAACAATACTGTCGTACGCTCTCCGATCAGGGGTGAAGTGGCTTCAAAGGAAAACGGCATAACCGAGGGGAATTATCTTTCACCGGGGATGCTTGTCACCAGAATCGCCGACTTGTCCGCACTGAGGCTTGAGATAGCGGTCGGGGAGGGGGAAATTGAGCTGATCCAGACAGGTGCAACCGCTCAGGTCAGGATTCCATCGGCAAGCCCCGATTCTGTTTATCAGGCCCGGGTCACCGCTGTGGCGGCCGGAGCTCAGCCGGCCAGCGGAAGCTTCCCGGTCATTCTCACCTGGGACAACAGCGACTCACGTATCAGATCCGGCATGAGCGGCACGGCCCGAATCCGCACAAATGAGCGGGATTCCGTCTTACTGATACCCTCGGCGGCCATTAAAAAGGAAAGCGACAGCACTTCTGTCTGGCGGATCAACTCCGGTAAGGTGTATGAGGCCAACGTTAGAGTCGGACGGGTCATGGGCAATACTTCTTCGATCGAAGCGGGGCTGGTTCCGGGTGACACGATAGCCCTGACCCGGACAACAGGACTTTCGGAAGGTGATTCGGTTATTGTTGAATTCATAGAAGAGGACAACACAAATCAATGAATGTCGGCTCCTTCTCGGTACGTAACCCTGTTCTCCTCAATATACTTATGATAAGCGTGCTTGTTCTGGGCTGGCAAAGTCTGTCGCGGCTTCCGCGGGAGCAGTTCAGCGAGGTTCCATTCTACTGGGTGATTATAAATGTTCCCTATCCCGGCACATCTCCCTTCGATATTGAGCGCACCGTCGCGGTTCCCATCGAGAACCAGATGGAGGGTCTTCCGCGCGTGGAAGAGATTCAGAGCATAGTCAGAGAAGGGCTTGCGGTTGTTCAGGTCCAGTTCGAGGAGGGGATGTCGCGGGAGGAATTCGCCAGTCTTTACAGTGAAGTACAGACCCGTTTCGGCAGAGTGGAGCTGCCTGATGGGACGCTTGAGCCGATAATTACCGATTTTTCCAGTGGGGATTTTCTTCCGGTTATAGAGGTGATTCTCCATGGGGAAGTTGATTCCACCCTGCTTGTGTCTGAGGCACGTCGGCTGAGTGATGCCATAAATGCCCTCCCGGATGTATCCAGAGTGACTCTGGTGGGTGCGCCGAAACAACAGATCCGGGTTCAGGCCAGAAGGGAGGCTCTGGAAGCGACCGGCATTAGTCTGGATCAGGTGGTGGGAGCTGTCGGTGGGGCGAATGTGAGCATTCCAGGAGGGATTCTGAGTACTCCCAGCAGACAATATCTTGTGAGGACTGTCGAGGAGAAGAGTAATACGGAGGATTTTGGAGATATAATAGTCCGGTCGGCCACTCCAGAGCTGGGTCTGGTGCGGCTTTCTGACATCGCCGAGGTTAAAGAAATGCTCGATCCCCGGGGGGCGGTGGCCAGATACAACACACAGATGGCGGTCAGTCTCCAGGTGACAAAGATAACCACAGCCTCCTCGATCGAAGTCGTGAACGAAGTAAAAAACCTGATAAAAGAATACTCGCCGTCTCTTCCCTCCGGTCTGCAAATAAACTACCTCAACGACTCCACCGTCAGAATAAGACAGAGTCTGAACGTGCTGGTGACCAATGCAATTTTCGGATTTTTTCTGCTGATATTGGTTTTGTGGTATTTTGTGGGGATCCGCAACTCTTTTATGATAGGCCTGGGCATTCCCATCACACTGGCGCTGACTTTCGTGGTGATGGAAGTGACGGGCGAGACGCTTAACGGAAACACGCTTTTTGCTCTGGTACTTGTACTGGGGCTGATTGTCGATCACGCAATAATCATAGTTGAAAACAGTTACCGCCTTCGCCAACAGGGGCTGCTTCCTTCTGAAGCGGCCATTAAAGGTACAAACGAAGTGGTGTCTCCGGTAATTGCGGCAACGGCAACCACCGTGGCGGCTTTTCTGCCTTTAATGATAGTACCCGGTCTGATCGGCCGTTTTCTCAGAGTCATACCATTGGTGGTGACCATTGCTCTAGTGGCTTCGACCCTTGAAGCGCTGATTTTTCTGCCCACCCATTTTGCCCACTGGAGCAGTAAATCCAACATTCCCAGAAAGAGAAAGTTTTTTGTAAAATTGGAAAACTACTGGAGCCGTATTCTGAAATGGGTTTACAGAAACCGTTACAAAACTGCACTGGTATCCGCGGGATTTCTGGGTCTGGCTCTTTTGGCTCTGACATTCCTCCGGCAGGATCTTTTTACTGGTGAAGAGTACAGCTACTTTTTCATAGAAATTGACATGCCGCCCGGAACACCACGGGAAAAGACATTCGAGACGGTGAAGAAATATGAGAATGTCATCAGACCAAAGCTTGGCAACGGCACCGTACGTTCCGTGTTTTCCGTCATAGGGGAGGGGGGACAGGGACTCAGCACTCTCAATCTCGACAACCTGGCCAGAATAGTGGTTGAGCTTCCTGAGCGGGAGGAGGGAAGGGAACGCCCGGTTTTGGAGATAATGAACGAGGTCATAGATTCCTCCCGCGGTATCGCGGGGCCGGACAATGTTCGGTTCCGCACGGTACAGGGGGGGCCGCCTGTTGACGATCCGGTATCCATGCGCCTTTACGGTGACAGCTACGATGACCTCTTTGCCGCAGCCGAACAGTTCAGACGCCGGTACGAGGAGTTTCCCCAGTTATACAATATCGGGGACAACATAGAACGGGGAACTCCCGAGCTTCTGGTGAGTGTCAACACATACAGTGCAGCCAGATACGGATTGTCTGTACAAACGATGGGTTCCTACATAAGGGCGATTTTTGACGGAGTGCTGGCCACTACCGTCTTTGACCAGAACGAGGATATCGACGTTATTGTCTCTCTGGCGCCGGAAGATATAAACAGTGCGATGCAGTTCCGGACTATAGACATTCCTTCCCCGTCAGGGTCTCTTGTACCGTTCTCATCTGTTGCATCATTCGGGGACACCTCCACCCTGGCTTCAATACGCCGGCGAAACGGGCGACGGCTGGTAACCGTTTCTGCACAAATATATGAAGGAACCGATCTGAACCAGATAAACCAGGAGCTGATCTCCTATTACGAGTCCGATATCGCTCCGCAGTTTCCCCAGGTTCAGCTTGAACCGGGCGGAGAATTCGAGGAGTTCCAAAATATCCTCTCCGACATACTGAGGTTATTTCTGGTGGGGGTATTTCTGATGTATATCATTCTGGGATCGCAGTTCAACTCCTACTCCCAGCCTCTTCTTCTGATGTTCACGATTCCTTTTGCCTTTGCGGGTGTAATCATTTATCTGCTTCTGTCCGGCACGGCTTTTTCAACGGTGATCATGTATGCAGGAGTAGCTCTGGCGGGTATTGCGGTCAACGATTCGATTGTGCTCATCAGTTTCATAAACCGAAACCGCCGGGAAAAAGACAGTATCAGAGATGCAGTGATCGAAGGAGTGAAGGTGCGGCTACGCCCCATTATTCTTACATCAATAACAACCATAGGTGGACTTCTTCCCACTGCAATCGGCATCGGGGGAGCTTCACCGGTGTGGGGTCCCATGGCTTCCACCATCATATTCGGTCTTCTCTTCTCCACCCTCACGGCTCTGCTCATTATTCCCTGTTATTACTTCATAGGCACAGATGCGGGTCTGAAACTGGGATCACTCAAATCCAGAATCTTCAACAGAGCAGGAGACAGCAAAACATGAGTTTTCCGAAATACTACAGAATGAGACTGAAACTGAATTTCTCATTTCTTATCATTTCGGCTATAATCACCGTATTGATTTTTCTGGGGGACCTTTTTCTCCCACTGGGATATTCGGTCTGGCCTCTTTACACGATTCCGCTTTTCCTCCTTTCGGGAGTTCCCCAAAGAAGAATACTGGTCATTGCCTGCTCGATTTTTACTCTGCTGATTTTTCTGGGATACAATTTTTCTGAAGAATACTCTGTCCCGTCGCTGGTTTCGGTAGTAAACAGATTAGGAGGGATCGCGGCGTTGTGGATTGTGGTATACATCCTCTGCTCACGAATCAGTTCGTACCGTCAGGTCTATGATTATTATGCCCTCAACGAAGCCATTCTTTCTTCCATCAACGAGGGGCTCATGGTTGCCAGTGCCGAGGGGCAGGTAGTGAGAGTGAACCGATTCGCGGTGGATCTTCTCGGATATCACTCTGAAGAAGAAGCTCTCCGGGCACTTTCCAAGCTTCCATCCGGGTGGGAGATGTTCGATCTCAACGGCAGGAAACTGTTACTGGAGGAATGGCCCATCTACAAGGCGGTGCGACGGCAGCGTTTTGAAGCGCAGGTATACAAGAATATGCGTATCGACACAGGGAGAGTATGGTACGGAAGTTACTGCGGGTCTCCTGTTTTAGATATCAAGGGAAGGCACAGGCTTTCGGTCGTGACGTTCCGGGATGTGTCTTCCATGCTCAGAAGCGAGGATGTGCTCAGGGAGGCAAAAGAGCTTTCGGAGAAGAAACAAGCGGAGAAGGACATTTGAGGTCTGGACCGAGTGTATACATTTACCTTAACACTCTCTCACAGCGCTCATAATGTATCTCTGTTCAACGGCTTTTCTAT
>JBKHHW010000116.1:0-9703 GCA_046538945.1 Chitinispirillaceae bacterium
CGTTGATACGCCATGGCACGTTGATACGCCATGGCATGGCGTATCAACAACGGATCACGGTCCTTCCGAACCGTCTGTCGCCTTTCATATAAACTCCTGAACTTCGAAAGTACCTCATCATCTTTCCCCTGCCTATTTTCCGTCCGGAAAGAATGAAAAAACACCTCTACATATCGTAAAGTTTGACACCCAACATCGGTGACCTCGCTGGACTTGAGGTTTCAGCAATGTTGCAAAAGGATTATTACAGTGAAGTATACAGTTCTGAAGAACCATTTTTCAAATGCAGATAAATGCTGTCCAGGAGAAAAAAGCCGCTGAGAATGGCAAATACCAGGAGCAGTATAAGCAGAGCTGTGAATAGAAACAGACAGTTGATCTGTAAACGGGATAACCTCATGCACACAGCATCTGCATTTTCACTTATTTCGACATTCATACTTACTTTCCCCGATCCGAACCGGATGAATGAGATGTATCACTGACTTTTAACCACCTCATAAATAACTACATTGTTCGGATCTGGTCTGTGATCTGGATCACAAATGAGTGATACGCCATGGCATGGCGTACCACCCATATGCTATCGGTGGCGCACAGTAGATTCGCCACAGCGTGGCGAATCTACTGGCCAACCCGTACCCCGGCGAAAATTCCGGGCCATACGAACCTGTCATCGGCAATTTCCTTCTGGTACCCGCCCCACGGGAATGCGGATTTCCGACCGCTTTCATCGCGCAGGTAATTGATCGACACCCCTCCGAAAAGAGACACATACCTCACCACCTCCCTGCCACCCAGAATACGGAGCCGGACCAGCCTGGGAAAATTCTGCTCCTCGTGATCCTCAAAATCCATTTCCTTCAGAATCGCGTAGGAGTTTAGGTCCACTGCACCAAACCAGCTGTCTATAGGCATCTGCACACCCATTCCAATTCCCAGCGCCTGAGGATTGGGGGAGTACTGGGGGCGGTATCCGATAGAGAAGGATGTATAGAAATTGCGGCTTCCCGAAAGCAGCGTGGAATGCACATAACCCGCTTCATCAACCCAGAGATTCAGATTGTGCAGACCCGTATGGCTGTAGTTGATCAGACCCAGAGGAATCCCCTTCTGTATATCCCTGGATATGTTGACAAGTCCCACCTGAAACCCCTTCACATCTCTGGCCGCATTGATCACACCGGAAACCTGTGCTCCCGTGATATCCTTGGCGCCATTGAACACGCCAGCGGCCTGAACCCCCCGGGATACTCCCAGCGAAAGATTCCCAACGCCGGTCGCCTGCACTCCAACAACTCCGCCCAGGGCGAAATTGGCTACACCCGATCCCTGCACACCCTTCACATCACCCAGGATCGCATTAGCTACGCCCGCTCCCTGCACTCCGGTAAAATTACCTCCGATATAGTTGGCAACTCCCGCGCCCTGACCGCCCCGGAACGCACCGCCTACAAAATTGGCCACCCCCGCTCCCTGACCGCCCTTGAAATCACCACCAACATAGTTTCCCACACCGGCACCCTGACCACCATCGAGCGCACCTCCCACCAGGTTCAGTACGCCGGAACCCTGCACCCCTTCAAATGCTTCGGCGACGAGATTTAATACTCCTGCTCCCTGACCGCCTTTCAGACTTCTGCTGATATTGAACACTCCGGCACCCTGTCCGCCCCACACCTTTCCTCCGGCAATATTGAATACACCACTGCCCTGAAGACCGTCGAGTTTTTCAACGGTCAGATTTCCAACTGAAGCGGCCTGGAATCCCTGCAGATCCTTTCCCGCGTAATTGCCGAGAGCGGAAATCTGCCCCCCCTTCACGACATCACTGGCGTAGGGGAGCAATAGCGCGATTTGAAGTCCATGGAACGGTTTGAGCTGACGGTTCAGGAAAAAGCCCACCGACAAAGTAAAATCATCGGGCATACCGGAAGGCATATCAATCTGGTCATTCACCTCCAGTTTGACTCCACCTGACGAGGAACTGTCTCCATTATCAGATCCGCCTCGCCTCACCGTTCTCTCTCGTGATACAACTCTAAACTGGTTGTCCGCCAGGTTCTGCCTACTGCCTTCACTCAACTGAACCTGCGCTACAGAGGAGGTCGCTGGTTTTTCAAGCAAAACCGAATAGGTGCCGGAAGGAAAACCGAGTTCCATGGGACGGCCAGCCGGCTTGTAAAGCTCCGCCACCAGCTGTCCCTCCTTGTTGCGCACGAAAAAGCGTCCCTCGAGTTCTGCCTCCAGAACAAGCCCGGCTGAGGTCTGACGCATATCGGTCATCACAACATCACCGGTCCCAGACAGTTTCATATCATAGGCGGGGTGCTGCGGTCCGCCCTTGGTGCGCTCCGTGCGGGCGAGCGTTTCGTGAAAAGCGAACTGGTAGGCCTCCTGGAGCGTCACTTTACCATCAGCACTCACATCAGCGGCACCACGAAGTCCCGACACAAGCGAATGAGTGAAAAAGGAGGAACCAATGCGGTCCGATTCCTGCGAGGCCTCCTCGGCGGAACTGGATGTCAAAAATGCGTAGCCGCGCATATCAGATGATACATCCACGGTAAACGCCGGCCGGCGCTTTCCGCCCTTAAGCCTCGTTATCGCCCCGCTCGCACATGCGTCAAGAATGGCAATACGCACATCGGCAGGAATGGAATCTATATGCCTGCGGAACCGGGTGTAGTCGTAGCGCACATCACCCAGAAGCAGGCCCTTGTGATCGGCATGACCCGAGTAGTAGAGCACGACTTCGGTGCGCGATGTCTCCTCCCCGGCTTTCTTCACCTTGTCGCGAAGCATTTTCATCGCGGCTTCAAGAGCGCGCGGGTCAGGGTTGTGAAGCATCAGGAAATCGGACGATTCCACGCCGCCCATCTCCTCGAGCACGCTGCGGAAATTCTGAGCATCCGAACCGGCGTAAAGAAGGATATCTCTGCCCTTGCCTCCCAAATCGGAACCGATAGCCAGCCCGAAGCGTCTCAGTCCCTGCTCGGAAGCTTTGACAACGCCGCTATTTACAATCATCAAAAAAGCACATATCAGTATCAGGGTGAAGGTAGTCTGTTTCATAGTCCGCATTCCTTTATGATAGTGAAGGTTGTCACAGTGAAATTGTTTTTCTTTAAGGTGCGTGTTACAGTTCTGTCAGCTGCCGAGATGATCGGGCTCAGAACGGTATCCAGAGCGAACGGCCGGTGCGATGTGATAAAAAAGAACTTTTCTATTCCTGGTGTGTTGTCTAGTTCAAAGGAGAAATCAAGGGGGATGGGTCCGCCCTGAGCAAGTTTCACAGCCTCGTTTCTGTTCTCAGTCAGATGATAGGTGGTGCGCTCAGCTCCATCAACGGACACGATCGCTCCGTACTCCATCCCCGCAGCATTGTAGAGAATTTGTATCAGATCGCCTTCCCCGGCCAGGGCTCCCGATAAAAGAGGCTGCGAGCCACCTTTGACTTTACGGAACATGTGCAGCTCCGGATTCATTCCCTTGATCCTCGTCTGGGCAAGACCAGCAGGTTCCATGACTGTTGGTGGTCTGAACATCCTTACTCCGAAAGGAATCAGTATCAGCAAGGCAAGAACTCCCATCGCCGGTTTAAGGTTTTTCAGCCCTAACTGCCATAAAGAGAATGCTGGCTTTTCGGTTTTGAGTCTGTTGCGGATACCCTGGATCATCTCACCAGACAGATGTACGGCCTCAAGCTCCGCATACTGCCTCTTGAGATCCTCCAGCCGATTTTTCAGACCAGTATCCGATTCGATCTGCTTCCTGATACTCTCCATCTCCTGATCGGGGAGCTCACCAAGCAGGTAGCGCTCCAGTTTCCACAGGGGAACAGAGGTGTCGATGTTTGCTTTTTTCATACTCCCTCCCGGTTTTCTTCCCAAAGCTCGTTGAGATCCGTAAGGCTTTCTCTCAGCCGGCGCAGCCGTTTTCTCACTCCGCTCACCGAAAGCCCAACTTCGTGTGCGACCTCCTCCAGGGTCATCCCGTCGAGGAAATGAAGCACGGCCATGGTGCGGGTGGATTCCTCGTGCTGTCCGAAAAGTTTCTTGAGCACGCTGCGGGCTTCGAGTCGGCCGGACGGATCCTCCCAGGATGCCACCTGGTAGAGCCATTCATCTAAATAGGGGCTCTGCCGGCGGTTGTCGCGGATCACGTTGAGGCATATGTTGGTGGCGATACGGTAGAGCAGGCTTGAGGGGTAGAGTGCGCTGAGTCGTTCCCGTTTCTGGAAAAACCTCACGAACACCTCCTGAGTTGCATCCTCCGCCATGGCCGGATCCTTAAGCAGCTGCGTGCACCGCCTCAGCACCATAGTGCCGTACTTTTCGTAAATTGTCGCGATTTCCTGATATTCTAGTGCCATCTTACCTTTTAAACACCGGCAGGAGAGAAATGTGTCACCGGAAATGGAAAAAAGTGAAAGAAAGGAAATATAGCAATTTTTAATTTCAAAAGTGTGATTGAGAATGAATGAATACAGTCTCGATGATGGAAATCAACTTGTTTCAAAACTGCCCGCGTTCACTCCTGGCCATAGTTTTTCCGAAGTGAAAGAGTGAGCTCCTTGAAACGAAGGTATTTACTATTATAAAATCGAGGGTCAGGTGTCTGCTTCACAGGCCCCATTCCAGAGCACGCCACGGCTCGCCTGTCCATGGGGAACTATCGTCAGGTATGTCTGATTGCAGGAAGGGGTCGCTTGTAATATATTGTAAATACAAACCAGCTTGTCTATGCAACAGGTGGCAAACCATGAGCAGAACAATTCCAATCTTTTTTGTTCTTCTTTCTCTGACAGGATTTTGCATTGCGGAAATCATCCCTGAGGCAAGGCGCACACAGTGGCAGCCCGGGGTCCCGAACGGAATTCCCGAAGTAACCGGCCCGGTAGAAAGTGTAATTGATCACGGGGCGGACCCCACCGGAAGCAGTGATTCCAGACAGGCTTTCATAGCCGCCATAGAGACACTTCCTGAAATGGGCGGAGTCGTTCTGATTCCGGAAGGAACTTACCTTGTCACAAACACAATAACCGTATCCAAAGACAACGTCATTTTCAGAGGTGAAGGGATAGGGAAAACCAGACTGCTTCACGATCATTCAGGACTCTGCTTTGAAACAATTACTTACAAACGTGGTCAGTGGCAGAATTTTACCGATTTCCAGAAAGGTACTAACACAGTTACGGTGGATAACGGAAGTGCTTTCACTGTGGGGCAGTTTGCCGAAATCATGCAGGATAATGATCCTGTTCTCATGTACACGGAAAGCAACTGGAATCAAAGCTGGGCAGAAGGTGCTGTGGGACAACTTTTCGAAGTGACGGAAATCAGCGGCGATCAGATCACTTTTCGTAGCCCGATCCACTATGAGGTCCGCTCCGATCTTAACCCGCAGATCCGTCCTCAGGGATTTGTCACCGGAGTAGGTTTCGAGAATTTCTATATCGAACGCCTCCAGACCGGAAACAGCACCTTTCAGTTCAAAAATGCTGCCTACTGCTGGATCAGAGGAATCGAAAGTTATCATACCAGAAAATCACATGTCACCAACAACACAACTCTGGGATGCGAATTTCGGGACAGCTACTTTCACCATTCGTTCTCATACGGTGGTGGAGGAAGCGGCTACGGGGTAGAGTTCGGTTACCACTGCACTGATGGACTGTGCGAGAACAATGTGTTTGATTCCCTGAGACATTCGATGATGGTACATGTGGGTGCGGTAGGATGCGTGTTCGGATACAACTATTCCATAAACCCGGTACAGGGCGACGGCGAAACCGATCTGAACCAGGGGTGGATTCCTGCGGACATTTCACTGCACGGTCACTACGGGCAGATGAACCTTTTCGAAGGAAACGTGGTGCAGGAGATCGGAATCAGTGACTACTGGGGCCCGATGGGACCGGGCAATACCTTTCTGAGAAATGTGGTGGAGGGTCAAGGTATATTTCTGTATGACCATTCCCATTCGCAGAATCTGGTGGGAAACGTCTCCACGACATGGAATGATGATGGAACTTCTGAAAATACGATCAGGCACGGTGAAAACATTGACGGATCGTTGACCTGGGACCAGTCGATCGCCAGTAGAAGCATCCCTTCTTCCTACTACCTCCAAAGCAAACCTGCGTTTTTCGGCTCTGTATCGTGGCCGTTCATGGGGGACAATATCGAGGGAAGCAGAAAGAACCCGGCACAGCTCCGGCACGAGGGTGAACCTCTGGTTACAGCAACACCTTCTGTAAAGAACATCGCCAGAGACAACTGTTTCACACTCAAAGTATCAGGGGACAAGATTGTTTCTTCTTTCTATGCAACCTCACCGGCACACGCACGATTTTTCCTCAGGGACCTGCGCGGGCGCACTGTCGGCTCTCCTATCGAGACGAGTATTTCCACCGGACAGCATACGATTTCCCTGGAAACGAAACATCTGACGCCCGGAATGTACTTTTGTGTGATCAAAACAGATGAAAAGGAATATATGCGGCCGTTTATCTGTAGGTAAACAGATTATTCAATCAGAACAATCGGGGCTCAAATTTGCCCCGGGTCTACTACTTTCATTCCATTGTGATCCGAATCACTGACAATTCCGGGTAAAAAAGATATAATTTAAGGTCAGACTGTACCACACATATCTTTTTTCTTAAACAAAGTATGTCTCTTTGTATATTTTAAACTGTCTATATTGTAGAAAAGAATCTTCACCATTGCTTTCCCGCGGAGGAGTTATGAACACGCGCCTGACAGTATTTGCCATTCTGGTGGTCTTTCTATGCGCGGCATTCGGTCAGAATGCAGACCAGATTGAAGCTGAAGGTATCGGAATCGGCATGAACCGCAACGAGGCGCTCAATGCGGCCAAGCGTGATGCGGTGGAAAAAGGGATCGGAACGATACTTCTGTCTGAAACCGAAATCGAGAACTTCATGCTCAAACGTGACCAGATCATCACTAAAACCATAGGAAACGTGCGCAAATACGACGTCATATCCGAGAAGAAAACTCCCGAGGGCGGCTTGGAGATAAAGATTAAAGCCTGGCTTTCAAGGAGTTCGATGCGGGAGGATTTGGCTGCTTTCCAGATACTGCTTGAATCCATGGACAAGCCCAAGGTCATGGTTATCATCGACGAAAACAATGTGGGAAATCACCTGCCCACCAATCAGACCGCTGAAACAGCTGTCATGAAAATCCTCAAGGATCCCTACGGGTTCGAACTTATCGATCCCAATGTGGTGGCAGACATCAAGTCATCAAAGCAGAAAATGGCTCTTCTTGAAGGAAACGCAGCAGAAGCTGCCTCGATAGGCTCCCAGTACGGTGCGGAAGTGATTCTGACCGGAACCGCCATCAGCCGTAAAGCCCAGAATATCAATATCAACCTGGGCGGGATGAGTTCAGTTCAGGCAGATGCAACTCTCAAGGCAGTCAACTGCTCAAACGGCAGAATCATTGCCACCGAAAACGCCCGCTCCGCAAAAGTGCACATCAATCCGATGACCGCCGGCAGCCAGTCCATTGAAGCTGCTTCAAAGAAAGCCTGCGGCAAACTGATCGATGCGATAATGAAAGACTGGAGCAACCAGCTCAATAACGGAGTGTCTCTCAGCGTAAGTGTCAGGAACGTCGGTGCATTCAAGGACAAGAACGCAGTTGTCACTGCCATTCAGGCACTGGATGGAGTAAGCAAAGCTATGGAGCGTTCCTGGGACGGAAACAGCAAGCTTCTCAAGATCGACATCACCTATAAAGGTAATGCAAACGGGTTCGGAACCAGAGCTGACGGCTGCGCGGTCGAAGGCAACAAGCTGGCTGTAACCGGGCTGAGCGGCTCGGATGTGACACTTGAGCTTCAGTGAGTTGCAGGAGATCATATTTCGACTTCGAGGACTACGCTCAATATGAGCGGAAATGGAATACGGTTCATAAGAACCACTGGGATTACACTTCGGCTCCGAAGACTACGCTCAATGTGCGTATCGAAGTTCGGTTTATGAATAGGTAAAGATCCTTCTTCAAATCCAAAACTATGCTCAGTTGAGCGCATCAAAACATGGAATTGTAAAGACTTCAGTGAACGAAAAAAGGAAAATCACACGAACAGTTAAAATCAGAGGGATTTCCATCGGCGGTGACAATCCCGTTGCAATTCAATCCATGGCCAACACCAGGGCACATGATGTGGAAGGGACGCTGGAACAGATAAAGCGTCTTGAAAATGTCGGATGCCAGATTGTGAGGCTGGCCGTACCGGACAAAGAAGCTGTGAATGCGTTCAGGGTGATCCGTTCCAGGACAGATGTCCCTTTGGTGGCGGATATTCATTTCGACTACCGACTGGCCATAGAAGCAATCGAAGCCGGTGCAGACAAGATTCGAATCAATCCGGGGAATATAGGCTCTTCTGAAAGAGTGAAAGCTGTCATGGAAGCTGCCGAGAAGGCCGGTATCCCTATCCGCATAGGAGTCAATTCCGGCTCTCTCCAGAAGGACCTGCTTCAGAAATATGGTGGTCCCTGCGCCGATGCGTTGGCAGAAAGCGCCCTTAACTACATCTCTTTTTTCCAAAAAGAAAACTTCAGAAATATAGTGGTTTCCATCAAGGCAAGTGATGTACTGACCACTATAAACGCCTGCAGAAAACTGGCTCAGAGTACAGATGTGCCGCAGCATATCGGGATCACCGAGTCCGGCACGGTGCGCAGCGGTTCAATCCGCTCGGCGGTGGGGCTGGGGACACTTCTGGCCGAGGGCATCGGGGACACGATACGGGTATCGCTTGCAGGAGATCCGGTTCAGGAGATTTTCGTGGCCAGGGAGATTCTGAAATCGCTTGACCTTTTAAAGGGACCGGTGGTCATCGCCTGCCCCACCTGCGGCAGAACCCAGATAGACGTTTCCTCTCTGGCCCAGCAGGTCGAGGAACTGGTGGCCGGTTACGATTGCCCGCTGAAAATCGCGGTCATGGGATGTGTGGTAAATGGTCCGGGAGAGGCACGCGATGCGGATATCGGAATTGCGGGCGGCAAAGGCGAAGGTCTGATTTTCGTAAAGGGCCAGCCGCTTATGAAAGTACCCGAAGAAAATCTGCTGAGCGCACTTGAGGAACAGATCAGAAAATCGATAGTCGGCTGATTCCAAATAGATCAGCCGACTATTCTATACCCTCCAGAGCATCTTTCATTCTCGATTCATAGATACTGTCGCTCTCCCTCACTTTCTGTTTCACCGCGGCTGGAATCTGCTGCATGGTTTCAACAGTTTTGTCCTCCGATTCCAGAGCATCCCTAACCTCCTGGGGAACCGTTTTGGTCCTTCCGATATAAAGAGCCAGAACGATAATAGCCCCGACAACTATCACCAGAAACAATAGATTTTTCACACATACCTCTTTTTACCACATGGTTCGAAACGGAACAATGTAACCCGAAACGGCAGCCGTTCCGATCAATCGCTGCTTGTCCCGTCTATTTACATTATAGATGAGTATATGAGAGGATGTCAATATTGGTATTGTGTGGTGATTTCTTTTTTTGGCTAGTATCCGGATCTATAAGGGATTTTTTGGGATTGTGATATGGAGAGGAAATCTAATGGTGGAGGTGGGGCAAGAAGGGGTAGTCGGCGGGGGGGGATCGGGCACATCCCGGAGGTGTTTTTCTGAAGATTCACCTCCGGGA
>JBKHHW010000117.1:0-9584 GCA_046538945.1 Chitinispirillaceae bacterium
GAGAACTCAAACGAATAGAGACAGTTTAGCTGCTTACAATATAATGTATCAGGAAAGATTATAAAAGTGAAATCATGTGTTGAACAAAAGAACTGTATCCAAGGCAGGTACACTAATTATAAGAGAGATAACTTGAAACATTTCAGAATCGTTAAACGGGTCGTTTTACCTATCGCTTTCATTCCAAACCGATTTAAAGTAACTCATCATGAGAACACGTTCTTCCACAATCATGCTGTAAATACAAAAACAATGCTACGGCACATTTTACTGAAAATAGCCACAAAAATTAACCTGCAATCATGATTAGGTTCATTTCGCAACTACTTTAGCAAAGCGTACAGAAACTTTATAAATCATAACTTGCCACAAAAACAAAGCCCGGATCGACACCAATAATTTATTATTTGCGACCTGAGCCATGTCAAGAAACTGAATCTCCTGTTACCCCTCCCCTACTGCACCTCCACCAGCTCCACCTCGAAAATAAGAACCGAATTGGGCGGGATGGTGGGCGGGAACCCCTGGGTGCCGTAGGCAAGCTCGGGCGGTAGGTAGAAAATAAACTGCGAGCCCTGATTCATAAGCAGAAGCCCCTCGGACAGCCCGGGAATGGCGGATTCCATCGATAAACTGGCGGGTTCTCCCGAGGAGGTGCTGTCGATGATCGTGTTATCTGTCAGCATGCCTTTGTAGTTTATCACTACCGAATCGCTCATGCCCGGCCTGGGACCGTTGCCCTGTTTGATAATCTTGTACTGAAGACCGCTTGAGGTGGTCTTTACCCCCTCCTTGCCCTTGTTCGAGGCCAGAAACTGATCACTTTTCTCCTTGTTCTCCTGTGCGGCTTTGGCCTGCTCCTCCTGGAACTTCTCCTGCATCCTCTGGGAGAAATCCTCCATAAGCGCCTGGGCGGCAGCGGAATCTATCTGCGACGCCTGACCCTCCATAGCCTGCTCAACCCCCGCATTGAACGTCTCCAGACTGATCTGATCCTTTATCGCCTCCAACTGCGACCCCACATCCCTTCCAAGTATGTAACCGACCGAATCGGCGGTGCTGTTCAGCTCAACTGCACTTCTGACGGTTGCCGCGGCAGCAAAAAACACAAGAATTGTAACCATAAAACGGTTTCTTAAGATCACTTTTAGCCCCCTCATTGATTTTTTCTTGTACTGTCCCGTTCATGGGTACTAATTTGCAATATACAGACCAAGTCAGAGGAGAAGACATCAGGAGAGAACAGGTGAAATCATTCAGGATGAAAAGCGGCTACCAATTTCCCGTTCTGGGACTGGGAACCTGGAAACTCAACGGAAGCGTGTGTACAAAAACCGTTCTCAAGGCTCTCGAACTGGGCTATTCCCATATCGACACCGCAGCCGCTTACGGCAACGAGGAGGAAGTGGGAAAGGCCATTCGCGAATCGGGAATCAGAAGACCCGACCTTTTCATCACTACCAAGGTATGGTTTGACAGCCTCCGCACCCGGGATGTGGTCGATGCCTGCCAGGACTCCCTGAGGCGGCTCAGAACCGACTATATCGACCTGCTGCTTGTGCACTGGCCCAACCGCAGAACCCCCATCCGCCATACATTGGAGGGATTTAAGTACCTTGAAGAAAAAAAACTGGTGAGAAGTTTCGGAGTGAGCAATTTCACGATAAGTCACCTTGAAGAAGCTCTGAAGGAAAGCGATATTCCTCTCAGTGTAAACCAGGTGGAGTTCCACCCCTACCTCAATCAATCCGAACTGCTCACCTTCTGCAACGAACATAAAATACTTGTCACCGCCTACTCACCTATCGCAAGGGGACATCTCAAAGAAGACCCGGTGCTTCTTGATATTGCCGGACAGAAAAATGCAACCCCCGCACAGATCGCCCTCGCCTGGCTCAGACAGAAGGGGCTGGTCGCCATTCCCAAAGCATCCAGTGAACAGCATCTCAAGGAAAATATGGATACTCTGCAGATTGAACTTACGGATGAACAGATGCGTCAGGTTGATGGGCTCAACAGGAATCAGAGATTGGTGAACCCATCCTGGGCGGAGTTTTGAGGTGAGAAGGGATAAGAGTTTATCACGTAGAGGCGGTAAAGAACGCAGGATGAGAATTCTGGAATGGGATAACGGCTCTGCGTGAAACATCTCCATTCTTCATCCGGTCGTTTCGGTACCGCTTCTGCTCCCTGATATCACAATCAAACCGCCAAACAATTTGAATTTCATAAAGCCTCCCGGTTGGTTTTTGGTAAAACATCTGTTTTTTTATATCCTGACTGCATGGGAGCTCATGCTTCGACTAACTCGGCAAACGGACAACGGCAAACGGACAACGGCAAACGTTTCAGTCCAGATCCGTAATGATCATCTTCCCGTCTCTGAATACCTGTACAGCTGTGCAGATATCACCATCGCTGTAGATACCCATAAGCTGATTACCGCGGTTGACAAGCCTCCCCTCAAAATTTGTTTTTCTGCCTCCGGGGAAACAAGCTGTCATCAAAACGAAACATTCCCCGCCTTTCTCGCCGTAGCCTATCGGTTCACTGAAAGAGAACTGAAGATCCATACTGCTGTATCTGCTTCTTCTGTAAGTTGCATTTTTCCTTATTCTGGTTAGAGCGGAAAGACGATGATCGGATGTCGGTTCGGAAAACTCGCATTTAACAGTAACACTCTCAACAGGTTCACTCGCAGAGTGACTCGTCATCTGGAAATCGGGCATACCCCCCTGCTTGGAAACATGGTAACTGACACGTATTTTATTATTTATGCTCTGCGTTCTCTTTTCGAAGGAGCGGATACGGTTGCTCTGCGATCTTTTGACATCCGCATCATCTCCACCGTCAAAAAGAGCTGATATGGCCATTTCTGTCCCGTTTGATATCAGGTATGTGGCGTCAAGTTCCACCAGAGGCACATCCGGATCATCCGCTTCGAAAAGAAGGCTGTCCCCATCGGCATCATAATAGGCTTCGTAGACAGTCGTATCTCCTCTTTGCATGCTGCGGTTCAGAGAGGTCATGTTCTGGGTGGAAACAACCCTTGTATTCCTGCTTGAAAAACGAATCGTGGATGCACCAAGTTTGATGCTATAGGTAGGATATCCGCACTCATCATAACTGATGAGACTGGGCTCATGTGCAGATGGTGCGAGGAGCGGCGGAGAGCTGTTGTCATATGTTCTTTCAACATAATTAGTGTCATACACGATCACAGTATCATCCACGAAGATTGAATCACTGTATCTTCTTGACACTCTTACCGTATCTCCGCTATCGGTTACCAGTGTCTCTGTACTGTCCCGGTATATATGGATGGTATCAGTGACGATGATCGGTGAGGTTAATATCACCGTATCAATCCAGACCGAATCACCGATACCTGCCGCTGCATACTTGCTAAGTACATGTGTGGAAACATCCGCGTAGATAATGTCCGGGCTGAGCTGCGCCTCTCCGTAGAGAAGATACTGCTCCGGCATCCACATATCAGTTGAATCGTAGGTATTGAAAATCTCTTCGGCAAAGAAAGAGATATCAGGGTTGCCGGTTTCGGTTCCGGAACATCCCCACAAAACCAAAACAGCGCTAATCAGAAAAGATTTAAAGAACGACAAAGCCCCCCTGTTCACTCTGCACCTCCCGCCTCTTTGAAATCAACCGTGAGAGGAAAGAACTGCAGGTTGAGTTGTACCACTTTCCGGGGATCACTGTCGCTTTCAGACAAGTCCAGAAGCTCTTTTCTGAACTGCTCAATGCGCGCCACCACCGACTCGAACGTGTTTTCCGACACACTGAGAGTGAGACTTGAGATGTTTCGTTTTGATGAAGGAAAGCGCTCAAGTGATTCCGAACCCAGCTTCATCATAGATTTATGGTAATTGGCGATAGCAAGTGACCTCACCTGCGGCCCCGTGCTCAGCACCGATGCCGTTTTTCTGTATGTGCCGTCTTCACACCTGATTATAAACTGAAGTTTCAGCAGAAGATCAACCGACTTCTGAGCCTCCGCGGGAGTTATCGCAGGGATCACGGATGCAGCAAGACGTCGGTAATCATCCCTGAAATCAACAGCCGTGACCAGCTCACGAACGACAGGATTGTACCAGCGGGAATAGTATTCATATTCTGATTCTTCAATTTTTCTCGGGTCGGTTTTCACTCTGAATTTCATGAGCCGGGAAAGATAGGCGTTCTTCTCTTCCAGTGACCTGCTCTGATTGAGAAAAACCATGTTTTCAAAATACTCCGCCTCTCCCCTGTTCAGACCGATAGCTCTGGAAAACTTGAACACACTCTCTTTAGTCAGATTGCGCTTACCGTCGATAACCAGCTTGAGAAAGTTAGGTGACTTGAAACCGGCTTTCTGGGAAAAAAGCCGATAGGAGTAAAACGAGTGTTCACACTTCTTCGATGTATAGAAGTCATGCAGGAAATTCCGGTAATCCATGTACTCGTAGATGCTTTTTTCCATTTTGTGAGTCATACGGATTCTCAATCTTTTCCGGTTAGGGAAATCAGTTGTACATTAGAATTCCGAGAAGGGCCGCCCCCCCCCCAAAAAAAGCACTCGAGTCTCTCCTGACACCACTCATGACAACCGGACTGTCCCAAACCGCAAAAAACTGACAGCTCCAGATGAAAAAAACAGGAGAAGCCAGGAGTGCCGAAGTATCATTCTTCTTCAGGCAGCCTCCGACTCGGAAAACCATTTACATCTTACAGTTTACAATATACCCCTACCGGCTTTCCCCGTCAACCCGCAACGCCTCGTTTCCGTATTCTGCTGTTTCACGACTATTACTTATATCTACGATAACTCATTGATTTAGAAAGATAATTTGTATTCTGCAATACTTGAAAATCTTCAAATTGGCTTGAATGTGTTTCAAACCGAACATCTCTGAATGTACTTCTCCCCTCCCGCCAACCGTAAATATTTTCCTCACCCTGCACTAATACCTGTTCCGGGACGATTGCCGCCCCCTCACAAACAGTTTGTCTTTTGCAGTTCCATTAATCAGATTTAATGGTACGCTATCCATTATATCAGACCGCAACAGGAGCGAAACTGAAGCCTTGAGCACCTGCATAGCATGCAAAGATCTCCACATCTCATTCTCCATTCAGAAAGAAACCGCCAAGGCTGTTAGTGGCGTCTCTTTCGAACTGAACGACAAGGAGACCCTGGGCATTGTCGGCGAATCGGGATGCGGGAAGAGTGTCACCGCGCTTTCCATCATGCGCCTGATCCCCACCCCGCCCGGAAAAATCGAATCGGGGCAGATCCATTTCGAAGACAAAGAGCTCTTGCGCCTGCCGGAAAGGGAAATGCGAAGAATCCGGGGCCAGCGCATCTCCATGATATTCCAGGATCCCATGACCTCGCTCAACCCGGTGTTCACCTGCGGAAACCAGATCGATGAGGTGCTGAGACTCCATAAAGGAATGACAAAGACCGAGTCAGCGGATCACTCCCGGCATCTTCTTTCCGAAGTGGGTATCGCCGATCCGCTCAGAGCGTATTCAAGCTACCCCCATCAGCTCAGCGGCGGCATGCGTCAGAGAGTGATGATCGCAATGGCCCTGGCCTGTTCCCCCCGCCTGCTCATTGCGGACGAACCCACCACGGCTCTGGATGTTACCGTGCAGGCAAGGCTCCTTGAACTTATGAGGAAGCTTCAGGACACCAAGGATATGAGCATGATTCTCATCACCCATAACCTGGGCATAGTGGCAGACATGGCCCACAAAATATTGGTGATGTATGCGGGCGAGGTGATGGAGTCGGCTACAGCTGAGGAGATCTTCGATTCCCCCGGCCACCCTTATACTCAATGCCTTCTCGATACAATCCCTCTTTTGGGGAAGAAAAAAGAGCGGCTTACGGTCATTCCCGGAGATGTCCCCACACCCCTGCAGATTCCAAGCGGGTGTCCTTTCCATCCTCGCTGTCCCAAAGTTTTCGACAGATGCAGGCAGGATCATCCGGAACTGAATAGCATGAGCGAAAATCACCTGGTGAGGTGCCATTTATATGAATGAAGAGAATAGCATCGTCGTTAAGGATCTGAAAGTGCACTTCCCCTCCAGAAGCGGTCTTCTGGGAAAAGTGAACGGATGGACCAAGGCGGTCGACGGGGTCTCTTTCACGGTGAAAAAAGGTGAGGTTTTTGCACTTGTGGGTGAATCCGGATGCGGCAAGACCACCACCGCCCAGGCTATTATGGGACTTCTTCCCATCACGGACGGATCGGTACATTTGGCCCTGGGACCTTACAAGGATAAAAGCATCTCTTGGGATGATCTCAGTAACCGGGAACGCAAAAGTCTTCGCCGCCACATCCAGATCATCTTCCAGGATCCCTACAGCTCGCTCAATCCCCGCATGGACGTGAAATCGATTTTGGAGGAGCCTCTTGCGATCCACGGTTTCTCCCCCAAGGCGAGAGGCGAGAGAATAGACGAGCTTCTCGACCAGGTAGGGTTATCGAAGAGTTACCTCAACCGCTACCCTCACGAGTTCTCAGGCGGGCAGCGTCAGCGGATAGGCATTGCTCGCGCTCTGGCCACTTCACCTGAACTGATAGTTGCCGACGAACCGGTAAGCGCCCTCGATGTATCCATCCAGGCACAGATCATTAATCTTCTTCAGGAGCTTCAATCAACCTATCATCAGACACTTCTTTTCATTTCCCATGACCTGGCGGTGGTGCATCACATGGCGAACAGGGTTGCGGTGATGTACTTGGGGAAAATCGTGGAGATGGGAAGGGAGGATCAGATCTTTTCCACTCCTCTGCATCCCTACACGAGTCTGCTTCTGAGAAGTGTGCCTACGGTGGGCAAAAAGAGTTCCGTGTCCACCACGGTAGCCACAAACGAGCGCGACGTGTCCAACCCCGAAAACGCCGGATGTTCGTTCTACTCCAGGTGCCCCCGCCGCACCGACAACTGCCGTATGGAGATTCCGGAGCTGCGCGAGTTCGGTGATGGTCACATTGCGGCATGTCACAATCTTCAAAGTGATGTGGAGTGTTCGGCGCCCTGGGAAATGGAGGAGTAGAAAATTTGGCACGCAGAGCCGGTAGAGGACGCAGAATAGGATCGAGAAGTAAGAAATAGTAATGGAGACACTGGAAGAGTTAGAGATGATCATGAAAACCGTCAAAGGTGATCCTCTCTAATTCTAATCTCTTGTCTGCGAACTTTGCGCCTCTGCGTGATATCAATCCCTCTCCCTTATTCCCGTTTAGACGATCCTGCGTCTCTCGTGATCAATCTTCAATAACCGAATTCACAATCTCTCTTCTGGTATCCGAATGCATTGATATTCCCGGAAGAATGTGCCAGGAGCCGCCCACATTGCTTTTTACTGTAGAGTTCTCGATGTGAATATTGCCGCTGTGATCGTTAGTGACAAAGAAGATTGCGGCACCATAGGAGTTCACTTCATTGTGCTCCAGACGGCAGCCGTAAAGAGAAAGGGTCATCGTGTTCCCATCATTGTAAACCGCCCCGCCGCTGCCTCCCCCCGGAGTTCCGCTCCTGGCGGGATTGCCGCCGTTACCTATTGCCCGGTTGTGGGAAAATACAGAGTTGATGAGAGTCCACGACACCCCGATACTGCTTATGGCTCCCCCGTTACTGCCGAAATTGCCGTACCCCTTCGCTCCTCCGAATGTGGAATTTACCACGTATACGGGAAGCCCGTTGTACTGGCTGAACACCCGCACTGCCCCTCCACCCACATCAGGGCCGAGGCTGTCGCAGGCATTGTTGAAAAAGCGGCAGTTGACAATCTTGAACCGTCCGCCCCGCACCCATATTGCTCCCCCGCCGGTATACTCTGTTTCATTTCGGGAGTTTCCATCGATGAAGGTCAAGTTCTGGACTGTTAAGCGAGGATATTGCTGATTCTGGCAATGCGGTGTGGTCCATACCTGATTTTTATCGCAGGTGTTCATGTACAGGATGCGGGTATTGCCTCCTCCGCTCAGAGTAACTTTGCCTCCTCCGTCAATCACCACATCCGGCCGGTCATTGAACACCTTTGCCGGTCGATCGAGTGTTATCACTACAGGATCCGGACCGCAATCGAAAACTATCTCCCCCCCCTGCGCCACCGCATCGATAAACTTCTCTGCCGTGCAGCTTTCAGGCGTTCCGTTTCCGATCACATGGTCCGGCTGGGACACATCCTCCGGATACGCACCGGGAGGGATCGGGTAATGGTTATCGAGCGTACCAGCCGGAGGTCCCTCGAGCGGATCGGCCAGAGGATTGTGAGGTGGATCATAGTCAGCCGTATTCTGGTCCATGCAGCCGCAGACGATACACGCAGCAAGAACAGCACTAGCCCATCTGCTCTTTATTTTCATTTCAGGCGCTCTTTTCAGTTTATCGATTAAAGAATGACATATTATAAATGGTACATATCTATAGCCCCTCAACTCAAATATCGGTAATCTTCGTGGTTCCAACCACTTCTGCGCATTGAAACAATTTTGTATCCACTGATTATTCATCTGACACAAATTCGTACCACAACACTCCCGTCCCGTGCGGAAAAAAGCTCCTCAACAGTACCGATGACATACCATTTCAACCATTTTGAGATCCTCTCTGTTCACAACGAAACCTACACGACCTAACCGATGTACCATCCATGAAGTGCGGTACAAATTTGTGTTTTTTTAGGGAAATCATCAGTTTCCTACATCTAACCCCAAAGCAAAATCGGCTCATATGCACTGGAATGGCCACTTTTTCCTCAACCACGGTCATGGCACATCTATTGCATATCTCTCTGCCGCAACAGTACCTTAACCATGTAGAAAGTAAGACGGCAGATAAATCATGAACAAAGTCCACGAACTGCTCAGCACCGGGATCAAAGGCCTGGATATCGTACTGAAAGGGATCCGGCCGGGCGACAATATAGTCTGGCAGGTGGAAACCGTTCAGGACTACGTTCCTTTTGTGCATCCGTTCTGCCGCAGGGCTTTCGAAGAAAACCGGAAGCTTATCTATTTCAGATTCGCCGATCACGAACATCTATTGCCTCAGGATATCCCGGCAGAAGTTTTTCTGCTTCATCCAGAAGAGGGGTTTGAACCCTTCATAGATGAAATCTTCGAGGTAATAGAGAGGTTCGGCATGGGTGCCTGCTACGTGTTTGATTCGTTGTCCGAGCTTGCCGTTGACTGGTACAGCGACCGGATGCTGGGTAACTTTTTCATGCTGACCTGCCCCTACCTTTACGATTACGATACGGCCACCTACTTTGCGCTGCTCAAGAACCGTCACACGGGACTGGCCATCGATGCGATTCACCGCACAGCCCAGGTAGTCATCGATGTCTACAACAACAAGGACAGACTTTACGTTCATCCGCTAAAAGTGTACAAAAGATATTCAGATACCATGTACATGCTTCACTCATGGGACGAGGGCGACACTTTTTCGCCGGTGAGACAGAGTCCTGTCATATCTGAAGTGTTATCCTCCGTGCCTCAGCCCTGGCTTGATTTCAGTTCGCATAGATTCGACTACTGGACACGCACTTTTTCTAAAGC
>JBKHHW010000118.1:0-9462 GCA_046538945.1 Chitinispirillaceae bacterium
TTACGGTGGTTACTTTGTCACTTCTGTTAAAAAGGTACACTCCCCCTGTATTGAAGAAGGTGTGACGAGGTCTGTCGGAATCAGATCAGGCGAACTGTTCGGCTCTGAAAGCGACTCTTCGCATTTCTGATAATCTGAGCTGGATGGCTGACTTCATAGTGTGATTGATACCCGTTTTGGGCAGCCCTGAATAAGGACTGAAAGTTGCTGCAAACTTTTATGGCCAGAGCGCAAAGAAGTCAACCACACAGGAGTGATTATGAATCATGACGAGCTTCTCAGGAAACTGGTTAAGGAGGGGGCATCAGACATCCATTTCAAAGTGGGCAGATCACCTCTTCTAAGAATAAACGGTGTGCTAAAAGCTGTAAGCGCCCCGTCACTTCAGCCTCAGGATACGGAGGAAATCGCCAGATTTCTGCTCGGTTCTGAACAGTGGGAAAAGTTTTCCAAACAGCTTGAAATCGATACCTCCTACTCAATCCGCAGCTTCTGCAGATTCAGGGTGAATGTTTTCAGACAGAGGGGAAGCGTTTCCATCACCATGCGTGTCATTCCTTTCAAAATACCTTCCCTTGATGAATTGGGCGTACCTGAGATCGTCAAAAAACTGGCTCTCTCCCAGAGAGGACTCGTTCTGGTGACCGGCATCACCGGAAGCGGAAAGTCCTCGACTCTTGCCGGGATGATTGAATTTATCAATACAAGATCGAATTGTCATATCATCACCATCGAAGATCCCATCGAGTTTCTTCACAGTGACAAAATGGCCTCCATAAACCAGCGTGAAATCGGTGTCGACACCGATACTTTCCCTACCGCTTTCAGATCGGCCTTGAGGCAGGACCCCGATATCATCATGGTGGGGGAGCTTCGGGATACCTCCACCATGGAAATTGCCCTGCGTGCAGCAGAAACGGGGCATCTGGTACTGTCCACAGTCCATACTACAGATGCAAAGGAGACGATTGGCAGGTTCATCGATTCCTTCCCGCCCCATCAGCAGAAGCAGGTCCGTATCCAGCTGGCCGCAAATCTCAACGCAGTCATATCCCAGCGCCTTCTCCGCAGAGCAGATGATAATGGTCTGATTCTGGCTGCAGAAGTAATGGTTGTCAATGCTGCGATCAAGGATTTCATTATAGACCCGGCGAGGATATCTGATATAGTGGATAACATGGCAAAGGGCAGGGATCAGTACGGGTCTCAGACTTTTGACCAGGCACTCATGGATCTGCTGAATCTCGGACTGGTTTCGGAACAGGAAGCGGTGGTCAATGCCACCAGCCCCAACGATCTGAAGCTGAAGCTGAGCCTGAAATAGATTTATTGAAAGCGGTGGAGAAGTTTTCTCCCCGCCCTCTTTAGATCTCTGTTGTTGCAGCAATGATCTGTTCTATTGTGGTTATCCCTCTTGTCGCCATTTCCAGGCCCGCTTTGCGCAGAGTTTTCATTCCCTCTTTTTCCGCCTGCTCCTGGATGTCTATCGTGGATGAGTTTTTCAGAACCATTTTGCGTATGGATTTGGACACGGTAAGGAGTTCAAAAACACCGGTTCTGCCGGAATAGCCTGTCCCGTTGCAGCTAACGCATCCGGAACCTTTGAAGAGGAATGGCACTTCACCTGGATTCAGGCCCAAGCTCTCCAGAAGTTCCGGGTCAGGAGCATACTGCGTTTTGCACCTGGGACAGATTTTCCTGACCAGCCTCTGAGCGATCACCAGATTGAGCGATGACCCCAGGAGCAGGGGAGGGATCCCTATGTCCACGAAGCGGGCTATGGAGCTTGCCGCGTCGTTGGTGTGAAGGGTGGAAAATACAAGGTGTCCGGTAAGGGCCATCTTGATGGCGATATCGGCAGTCTCCTCATCCCGGATTTCCCCTATGAGCACGATGTCGGGGTCCTGCCTGAGAATGGAGCGGAGAGCTGTGGCGAAGGTCAGGCCGATTTTCGTATTGACATTGACCTGGTTTATCCCTTCCATGTGAAACTCCACCGGATCCTCCACAGTGATTATGTTTCTGGTCACATTTTTCACTATCTGAAGTGCACTGTAGAGGGTTGTGGATTTACCGCTTCCGGTGGGGCCTGTGACGATGATCATCCCGTAAGGTTTTGTAATCTGAGAGCGGAAGATGCTTTCGTCATAACTTGTGAAACCCAGATTGGATGTGCTCTGTTCAAATGCCTCTTTGTCGAGAATACGCAGTACTGCTTTTTCTCCGAAAATGGTAGGCAGGATAGAAACACGGATATCAACTTCCCTGTGCCCGATCTTGATTACCATCCGCCCATCCTGAGGCAGTCTTCGCTCGGCAATGTTCAGATCGGAGAGGATCTTGATGCGGGCAACTATGGCATGGTGAGACCTTTTGGGCGGAGACATCACCCTGCGCATATCTCCATCTATACGGTAGCGGACAGTCAGCTCCTTGTCCATGGGTTCGATATGGATGTCGCTGGCCTTGTCTCTGATGGCGTTGGTGATAAGCATATTGACCAACTTTATTATTCCAAGCTCCGCACCGGCTGCGGCCATCTGGTCGAGATCCATCTCGTCTTCACGGCTTTTGATGTACTCTACATCATTGCCCAGGTCTGCAACAAGCTTTGAGGCGTCCTTGTGGGATGAAATGTCTCTGTAGTAGCGGTCTATGGAGGTGCTTATGTCCTCCTTTTTTCCCAGAATGGCCAAGATGCGCATGTCAGTGGCGTCACGCAGCATGTCAAGTAGCCTCAGGTCATTTACGTCCGTCATGGCCACGGTGAGTTGGTCACCATTCTTCTCAAGAGCGATGCAGTTGAACCGTCTGGCCATATGTTCCGGAATGAGAGCCACGATATTCAGGTCTGTCGCCGCATACTGGCGCGCTGATGCAACCGGAATGTCGAGCTGACTGGACAGAAAGGTTATCTTCTGGTCCTCGTCTATGAATCCGAGCTCGACAAGAATGTCTCCCAGCCGCTGCCCGGTACTCCTCTGATGTTCGAGAGCCTTGTTGAGATCCAGAGCGGTTAAGAGCTTGTGCTCCACAAGCATTTGCCCGAACAGGCGGGAATTCCTGTTGAGCTCGGTCCTGACACTATCCTTCTCCCTGATCCTGAAAGAAACCATATGGGTGTTGATCGCTTTCGAAAACTGATCCGGCTTCAGCGGGAGATAGAGTATGTCATCAGCAGGAATCTCATGACGGTGGTCTTCCAGAAATTTGCGGTCCTTTTCATGTGCGGCACAAAGAACCACACGGCTCTTTTTCAGCTGACGAAGAGATGCGATGTCCCTGCCGAACTGACCCAGGTCAGCTGATTTGTCAAATACGGCAATGGCGATATCGCTGTCTATTCCCTGATGCTTCGACAGGTTGGACCTCACTACGTTGAGCGGTTTGCTCATGTCGACAAACTTGATCAGCTTGTTGAGATAATCAAAACCGGTTTCCGAATACCCCAGCAATGCTACGGAAAACGGTACGGCGTTTCTTTTGGGTGATGCGGAACTCATCTTAACTACTCGCTTTTCTTTGATGTCAAAAAATCATTTCTACTGGAAATACCGCATGAATCAAGCCAACTGAAATCATACGATCAGGCATTTTCGGAAATCATCATGATCCAGACTTACCGTAAGAGCATCCTGCTCAGTTACCAGACCCGCTTTCACAGCACCCGCCAGTGACTGGTTCATCGTCTGCATCCCGTATTTCGCACCCAGCTGAATATGGTTGTCGATATTGTGAAACTTGCTTTCCCTGATCATGGCCTTTATGGCGCTTGTGGCCACCATGATCTCCATCACCAGTTGAAGTCCTCCGCCCGTTCTGGGAAGAAGCGCCTGGGTGAAGACGCAATTGAGACTCATGGCAAGCTGAGTCCTTATCTGATGCTGCTTTTCTCCGGGGAACACGTCCACTATGCGGGAAAGAGTCTGGGAACAGGAGTTGGTGTGAAGGGTGGCAAAACAGAGATGTCCCGTTTCCGCTATTGTGAGAGCTGCCTGAATCGATTCCGCATCACGCATCTCACCAAGCAGAACCACATCCGGGTCCTGTCTCAAAATGCTTCTGAGCGCATTGTTGAATGATTTGCTGTCGGCATTGATCTCTCTTTGATCAACTGTACATCGTTTGTGATTGTGAAGATACTCTATCGGATCTTCTATAGTAATTATGTGCTGGGAGCGGGTCGCGTTTATCCTTGAGATCATGGCTGCGAGGGTTGTGGACTTCCCACAGCCGGTGGGGCCGGTCACCAGCACCAATCCGTTGGGCTTGTCGCATATCTGCTGAACGACGGGGGGAAGCCCCAGCTCTTCAAAGGAAAGTACGTGAAACGGTATCCTGCGGAATGCACCCGAAACCGAGCCTCTCTGCATGTACACATTCGCTCTGAACCGGGACACATTCTGTATGCCGAAAGAAAAATCCACCTCCCAGTCCTCTTCCAGCTCCTTCTGCTGCATTTCACTCATGACCTGATAACAGAGCTCCCTGGTTTTCTCCGGAGTCAGTCCGGCATAATTGAGAGACACAAGGCTTCCGTTGAGTCTGACCTGCGGCGGCTGACCCACACTGAGTAGAAGGTCGGTGGCGTTGCTTTTCACCACCATGATCAGAAGCTCCCGTATGTGAGTGACCGGTTCAGCCGGTCTCGGGGCTATCGTCTGGCTGTAGGTCTCCTGCTGCATATATACCTCACTTGTCGTTAGATAATTCTTCAGTGTCCGAAACCGGGTTTTCCGCACTGCTGTCGGTGCTGTTTTGTATCGGAGCAGTCTCCACCGACTGAACCGGTCCGGAGGTCGGCAAAGCTTTGGTTTTCTGATCGGAACCCGTAACTGCATCGGTTGTATCACCCGAGACATTCTGAAAACCGCTGCCGTTAAGATCGAACTGCGACTGCATGATTTCTGAAATCTCGGCAGGGTCGTTTATGATTCTGGGTACTACCTCGATGATCAGATTCTTTCTCTGATTGACTTCCCGGCGGTTCTGGAAAAGAAGTCCCAGCACCGGTATGCTTCCCAGTATCGGCAGCTTGCGTATCTCCATGGACCTGTCCTCCGAAAGCAGCCCCGCCAAAAGCACCGTCTGTCCATCCTCAACCCGAACCGTTGTGCTTGTCTTGCGAACACGGACCAGAGGAATGTCCCCGTTTGGCCCCTTCCATCCCACAATGTTTGACACTTCAGGCATCAGATTGAGTGTGATCTGCTCGGCATCATTGACATGAGGAGTCATGGTGAGGATAACCCCGACGTTCTCTTTCTCTATCTGCTGGTTCACACCTCCTGCCGAGGAGAGATTGTAGGACTGTATCACATAAGGGACCACCTCTCCGATATGCAGAGAAGCCTGGCGGTTGTTGGTGGTGGTCAGCTTCGAATCCATAAGCATTCGGGCGTCGCCGTTCTGCAGCATCATATCCAGAGCGAGTCTCAGATTGACGGGACCCCGTAGGGCATTGTCCACGTTGAATGCATTGTCAAGCGGTTCCTGGGGCAGCACGATACCTGTTTCCAAAGGTGAAAGCTGGTTCCATTTGATACCGTACTCACTGAGCCGGTCCATGGAAACCTCAACCAGCCTGGTTTCCAGAAGAACCAGTATGTGGGGGTTGTCAATTGATTTCACAATACGCTCTATTTCCAGAATTAATCTGGGACTGGTGTAGCAGATAAGCCGGTTTCCGCCTTTGTCCACCTTTATATTCTTGGTCAGATCGGAGAGGTTCGCGGCAACTTCCTCCGCCTTTGCGTACTTGAGCTCCACCACATAAGATGACAGACCGACTTCATCCTTGAGCTTTCCCGGTTCGGCAATCAGAACCGAATTGCCGATAATTTCATAGGAAAGACCGGCAGCCCTCACAAGGAGGTTTATCGCCTCGTCCAGAGGCGTGCGGTTCAGTATTATCGTGATCTTCTCACGGTGCACACCCTCACCGACAACAAAATTCATCCCCGAACGGTCCGCAAGCACTCGAAGCACTTCCGACAGATTCGCATCCCTTGCAGTCAGGGTGATCGGGGCCTTAAGAGCCGGATTGGCATCTTCTGTCATTATCGGAGACTTCTTCTGCTCCGCCTGGGAGAAAGCCGGAGTATGCAGAGTGCCCATGAGCGCACATATTCCCAATGTGCATGAGACAATGGTTGACCGTTTCAAGGATGACCCCCTTTTGATTTTACATTATATGATTTCAGTTGCGGATATCCAGTTTCATTTCTTCTTTTTCGTAGTGTTTCCCAGTATGTCGTAGACAAACCTCTCCTCGTCATTTTCCATAAAAACGCTTCTGCTGGTTATCCTGGTGATTCTCCTTCCTGCCACTTTGTCCCCGACCTCGACAGAATAGGACCGTTCACCATCCATCACCACAGCCGTGTAAGACCTTTTACTGTCTTCGAATATTATGGCGGTAAGCCTCACTGGATCGATCTCCACCACTGACTCTTTGGGAGTTTCCTCAACAACCGGAGCTTTTGTGCGCCTGGGTCTTTTCTTCACGGGTACCTCGGGCCTTTTGGCAACCAGACGCTCTCTTCCGGTCATGGGATCCTTTTTTCCCACATATCCGAAACTCGCCCTGAGCGCAAGTTCATGCTCCAGTCGGTTGACCATGTCGATAAAACGCTGATCGTACCCTTCAGAGGTCTTCAGCGCCTCACGTACCGCTTTCTGAAAGGTGCGGCTTTCGGAGTTGATCCGCAGCGCCATCCCCACCGCAAGCAGAACCGCAAGCGAGGAAGCAATGATCAAGGGCGTGTACTTTTTCATCTTGTATTCCCTTTCCCCTCTGTATTTAGTTTCAGATGTTCTGGACTTTCTTCACTCTGTAGGTGTTCACTCTCATCTTGATCTTCACTTCCTTGTTCTTCGTATTCAGTTCATTTTTGCTGTCCCCCGATACCAGATTCACATCAAAGGACTCTACAGAAATGATCCTGCGGCTGTTTTCGAATTTGGCGCACAGTTCGCCGAATCTGAAGAAATCACCCTCTATTTCAATATCATAGCTGTAGGTGGTGATCCGGTCTGTCGTGACCGGCCTCAGCGGCTTCACTGAAATCAGCTTGAGTTTCAGGTCATTGACACACGTGGTGACAAAATCGAAAAACAAAGTTTCGTGAGGGACCGTGTCCTTCTGACCGGGGAAATCCATGTTTTTGAAAACGAGATCTCTGACATGATTCAGGTTTTCCTGAACGATTTTGGCTGTAGCAAGTTTATTCGAGGTGATGATGCGCTGCTTTTCTATTTCAGAAAAGGTACTCTGGAATCCTGCAACATACAGCCTGTCTACCGCAACCGTTGCCACAGCCGCTAAAATCACCAGGCCAAGAAGTATTTTTCCGCCTCTGGTAATCATTTCCCGCCCTCCCTTCTAAGTGAGGAGTATTCAAAACTCACTCTTCTCCGTACCGCCTCATCCGTCCTCACCGCCGAATTCAGATATATCGTTCGGAAAATATCACTGAAATTCTGATCCATACGAAGATTGTTCAGATACGTATCAAGCTCAATGAGCTGCTCCTGCATGGGTGTGATATAACCGTATCCCCGTACCGTAAAACTGTTCTGCTTGTAACCGAAATCGGTGATCCAGTAGGAGATGGGCTGCGAGTCGGGAAGATGCATGGCCATGGATTCAAGCTTCTTTGTCCAGTAGATTCTGTTTGTCTGCAGTCGGTCAAGAAGCTCGATATCCGATTTGTTCACCGTCATTTTCGTTTTTCTGTACTTTTTGTACTCCGTTTCTATCCTTGCGAGCTTTTCTCTTTCCTTGTTTATCAAGAGCTGCATGCCGAGCACCTGGAGTGTGGAATAGAAAATCGAGATCAGAAGAAATGCGAAACAGGAGAGGGAGATGAGAAGAATGCTCAGCCTCTGGGTCCTGGCTTTTCTTTCCTCCTCCCTTATCATTTTCACCATATTGATTCTGTACTTAACCACAGGTCATCTCCTTTTGATCGTGTATGATTTTTTCACTACCCGCACTATCCTGCTCTCATTGCCAGTGCCGCCGAAAGGTCGTACTTACCCGGGAGAAGCGCTTTCTTGTGATTCAGTTTCTGAACAGTTTCCATGGGCTGAGCGGTAAGCCCGGTCCGGTGAGTCAGGGCATCGCAGAGCCTGTGTGCGGTAAAATTGCCCAGAAGAAGAATGGTGGAGAATTTGCCGCTCTGGTAGGTGCTTTCGTAGAAGGTCAGCGATTTCATTATCTCTCCTGCAAACGTGTCCATCCGGAACTGCGCCTCCTCCGTAGGAACAGTCTGCTCGGACTGATCGCCGAAGATCTCATAGGCATTGAAGTAAATTGACCTGTTGAAAAACGTGTTGTTGTCACCATCAATCACCAGTGTGCTTGTTTTCGGTCCCACATGTATGATCACCTGAGTTTCTTTGCTGGTTCTGTTTTCCTTGCGGAGCGCCCAGAAGGCATTTGCCACCGCCAGAGGCAGAACGTCAACAACATGGGGCTTTATTCCCGCTTTTTCGAATGTGCGCAGATGTTTGCTGAGCAGAATATTGGCAACTGCACTCACCATCACCTGTACCGCATCACTCTTTCTTGCCGGATCTGCCGGCAGAAACTGAAAATCCACCGTGGCCCCGGATACCTCAAACGGTATGGTTTTGCGCATCTCAAGCGTGAGCATCGATTTCATCTCCTCCTCGGGCAGTTTTCTGACCGGTATCTGAGCCGCATAGGTCTGCTTTCCAGACACACAGGTTACCACTTTGTCCAGAGGGGTTATGGAGATCTTTTCCCTGAGACGCTTGAGAGCTTCAACCAGTGTCGCCTCATCATTGAAATTGCCCCTCAGCTCCGCAGTGCTTACAATATTGTAATCACCGCCTCCCGACTTGCCCTGACCGCTGCTGAGCTTGACGGCTCGTATCGACTGCGAATCGTGATCCAGGCCGATTGCGTTTCTGATCTGCTGTCCCATATTTCTGACTCGCTTTCTTCAAAATGACTCTATTTTAACCTACCGATCAGCTTCTGGGAATATTGGTTTCCGTCCAGTTTGTCCTCACTATTGAGTTAGCCACCGTATTGTCATCATTCAGCTCGACTATCCTGAGTCCCGGCGCGGCTTTTGCCCTCTTGTCGTGAAGAAGCCTTACGGTCGGTTCGTTCACGCCATGAGGCGGATCCCACCACTTATCAAGAACTATTGACCCGATTATGGTGAATTCCGACTTGTTCACACCCCCGGCCTTAATCGTTCCGTTTGCGCCACAGGCAAACAGCTGTGCTGTGAGGACCGGAGTTTTCGGACCGCCCTGTTTCTCCACCAGAAGATCGATGTTGTTTCCGGAATAAAAGGCCAGCACGTCGTCGGTGTCCACTCCGTAGTTGTTTGCTCCATCATTGGTGGTGAGATGAACACCATCGTAGGTGAGACTGCCCTGATTAAGATCCACAGTGATATTTCTGCCCGGATCGGTCACCAC
>JBKHHW010000026.1:0-28289 GCA_046538945.1 Chitinispirillaceae bacterium
TTTAATATACATACAGAGATTCTTTGAATAAAAATAGTATTTTACCACAGGCTTCTGGTCAATACTTGTACCCTCCGGATTCAAAAAAATCTCCGGCGATTTCCCAAATCGGGAATTCTTCTTCCTAAGGAACACCGCGGCAGGCAAAATCAGCATGGCGCAACTGGCACCATTCTTGAGTGATGTCTTAAGATGCACGGGTTTATGTAACCGGAATCATTCATTTCTAAAAGGAGGTCCTCCTCATGGCTGAACAAATGTCCAAAATTTTTGACTGCGAAGCAACCGAATGCATCTACAACAAGAACAAACAGTGCCACACCCCTGGTATCACAGTGGGTGACGAGGAACCCCTCTGCGACACCTTCAAGTCAGCCGCCTCGAAAGGGGGACGTGAGGAGATAATCGGAGGTGTGGGTGCATGCAAGGTGGCCAACTGCAAATACAACGACAGTTTCGAATGTAGCGCCAAAGGTATTCACATAATCATGAAAAACGGCCATGCGGACTGCGGTACCTTCCAACCGAGATAAGACACGGTCTGCATGGATAAAGATATTTCAAATCTTATCGAAAAGCTCTCGCGGAAAACCGGCTTTGTTCTTGTGGCCACGGCGGACCGCGGGGGCTTTCCCCATCTCTCCGTTGCCCAGGATCTGACCCTTTCCGGAGATCATGCCCTGATCGAGGGCTGGTACTGCCCGGAAATGCTCAGCAATCTGCAAAAGAACAGATCTGTCTCTCTCATAGTGTGGAACTGCGCCACCGATGAGGGATACCAGATCCGGGCCACCGTGACCGACATAGAAGAAAACCAGATTCTGGACGGATACGAAGCCGCCGTTTCCGAACAGGAGACTCCTCAGGTCAGATGGTCTTTAAAAGCGCAGGTAGGGCTGATCACTCTCTTTCACAGCAGACCCCACCTGGACAGCGAGCTGTGATCACAAGCAGCAATTACTCCAGGAGATCCGATTATCCGATTACACTCCGGCTTAAGACCTGAAACGATCATTTGATACGCACTCCCGCCAGCTCCAGCACAGAAAGAGGAACTCCCCTGCAAAGCCTTGACCAGAACTTCTTCTGATCTATCCCCTCGGAGAACAAATCCGTCAGGAACCCCTTCAGGACCCTGCTTCTGTTTGCTGCCGCAAAACACCACTCCGTCCTGCTCTCCCAGCGGGTCAGCCTGTTTCTGATCTGAAGCGCCGCCTCCAGCTCCCTGCCGTATTCATCATGCCACATCGAGTCAAAAAGGCGCGGTTCACCTATAATAAGTGCCTGGGAAGCCAACTGGGCAGACCACAGTTCGTAGTGGATTCCCTCCAGACTGAGCGGATTCACATGCCCGGCCGCTTCCCCTATCAAAAGCCAGTTCTTCCCGGAACAGGGCAGGGAATAGTGCCTCCCATCCGAAGGACAGGGCAAGTAGACAGCCCAGGGCGAAAGGGGCTGTATGGCTCCGAGGCTGAGCCTTACTATCTGGTTGAGAGCATTCTTAGTCTTTCTGATATCCCGGACATGTCCGAAAACGCCCACAGATGATTTCTGTCCTCCCTCAAGCAGTTTCAGCACCTCTCCGCCGGGAAGAAATCTGATCTGCACTTTCTCATCATGTCTGGTGCGTGCAATGTACCCCGCCCCGAAGAGCAGATCTTCTTTTGCAAAAGGAGCGACAATCTCCCTTCTCACCATACTGTCCCAACCATCAGCTCCCACCAGAAAACGGCAGTTTAAAGTATGGTTCTGAGTGCGGACAGTCCAGCTACCCCTCTTGAAAGTCACAGACACCACACTCTCTTTTGCGTTCATTGCCCCCTTCGAAAACGCGTCCCTCAGCAGAAAGGATTCAAGTTCGGCCCGGGGAAACACCCGCAATCCATGGTTTGTGCCTGGTACATTCACCACCCGGCCTTTTTTGGACACGATCTCCAGACCCGACTCGCCTTTCTTTTCCAACGCGGACAGAAACGGAAAAGTGCGGAGCGTTCTTTTCGAAACGGCGGTATTCCCCACACAACTCCTGTCCCCATCCCGTTCCAGCAGCACCACGTTCATGCCCGAACCGCTCAGAAGAGACGCCAGATAGGAGCCGGCAACACCCGCTCCGATCACAACCACATCCACCGTTTCAACAACAGGTCTTTTCTGATGTTTTCTTTTTGCTGCGGAGTCGGCCACCAGGAATTGATCGGGAGAAGACACTCTGAGATTCTTTTCCATAACTGCAGTCATAGCAGATCCTTTCACCCGTGAGTAGCTGGAGGGGGAAAACGAAGCCTTTAAGAGAACTCTTACAAATTGCATGCCACGGAGAAGGCAACCCCGTTTACCCGCTTAAGAAGGGAAGGGGCGGCTTTTTTCCGATTATCAGATTGCCGATTCCGGGAATTCAAACGGGAATATCTGTTGCTTCTCTCATTTCTGATCCACTAAAATCCTAATAGAAGGTGAACACATGATACCCATCCAGAAACTGCTCAGCCGCATCCGTTGGGACCCGTCCTTTGGAAAAGCATCCTTTGAAATTGAATACGAGGACAGAAAATCCGGGCTCCTCAGAATCGGGCTTCAACAGATCACCTCCATCGACCCGAACAGTTTCAGCATCGAAGATGAAATGGGAAGAGTCGTAACCGTACCGCTGCACAGGATAAAAACCGTGTACCGCAACGGAGACCTGATCTGGAGCAGACTGAAAGGATGAATCGGGAAAAGATGAACAAAAGCATAGGAAAAGCCGAAAAACTATAAAAAAGCATACGCTTGAATATAAAATATTAGTTTATTTAGATCATCTGCCTTGAAGATACGGAAGAAGGAAGGGGACAGCATGCCCGGAAGCAATCTTCTCGAAGATATTCTTCACAATCCCGGAGCCGCCGTTGTAGACCTGAGTTCAGAACGGAAGGGGATCCGCTACCGACTGGTCAGTTTCCTGGTTTTCCTCAGGATCGTGGTTTCCGAGTATACCCTCAACCACTGCATCAGCCGCGCTTCCGGCATCGCCTTCGTGCTTCTGCTTACTTTCATCCCCCTGATAACCACAACAGCTCTGATGCTGGCAAGTATCATGGAGATACACCCCGAACAGGTCGAACGGGTCCTTTCGGTGCTTCTTCCCTTTGCCCCACCGGCAGTCATGCAGTATATCGTCACTTTCTTCATGAATGCCCAGAAACTCAGAGGCATCGGTATCGGAGTGCTCATAATAACCACCATGGGCCTTTTCGGGACAATCGAACAGTCT
The DNA here is from genome assembly GCA_046538945.1 of Chitinispirillaceae bacterium. GTDB lineage: Bacteria > Fibrobacterota > Chitinivibrionia > Chitinivibrionales > Chitinispirillaceae > JAEZKC01. The sequence continues at coordinate 3,254 of JBKHHW010000026.1, forward strand.
CTCAACTCTATCTGGAAAGTGCTCAGAGCCCGTCCCTTTTTTCATCGGCTGCGCACGTTCACCATGGTAATAGTCTACAGCCCCATTCTCTTCTTCGCCTCGTTTCAGTTCAGAAGATCAGGAGTTTTCGGGTTTCTGCCCAGCGACTTTTTCGCCCTGGGGTTTCTGCCCTTTATCCTGACCACCCTCGCCTTCACCCTCATGATCTGGTTCATCCCCAATACAAAGGTGAAATTCAGATCAGCCCTTCTCGGGGGGATAGTAGCCTGTCTGCTTTTTGAGCTGGAAAGAAAGATGTTCGGCCACTATGTGCAGTTCTCGATCCAGACCCGGACCATTTACGGCACCTTCGGACTGCTGCCCTTTTTCCTTCTTTCGCTTTACTTCGGTGCCATGTTTTTTCTGTTCGGAACCCAGATCGCCTACGTTCATCAGAATTTCAGGCCCCTTCTCAGATCGAAGCAGCGCTGGGACAGGCGGGTCGGTGATTACCGCAACTATATCACCCTCAGAATCATGATAGACTGTGTGAGGGCATTCATCAGAAAACAACCTCCCCCCACTCTGGATTATTTCTGCCGCAAATACGAACTCACCCAGGCCCAGGCCATGGGGATTCTCAACTGGCTCATACACGAGAAGTTCATCCATCAACTCAACCAGAGTGAATCTTTCGTACCGGCCAGAGATTTCTCCTTCATACCGGTAAGTGTGGTCTACAGAGCCATAGAAGATCAGAACCGCCGGATATCCATCAACCCACAGGACTACACCCGTGTATTCCTCTCCAGGTTCATGAAAGAGAGAAGCGAAGCGGAGGGGGATAACGATCTCACTTTCAACGAACTTATTGATATACTGGATACCGGAGAAAGAAAGGCGGAACGGCTGGAGGAGGCTCTGGCCTGAAAAAGGTACGCGATTTGCCTTCTTGTGTATAACTGATACTCTGAAGGGAAAACGCAGATACCATGATGAAATCCATGCCTCTACAGCCAGCAAGTCTCATTTTTGCAGTTTCTTTCGCCACGTTCGCAGCTCTTATTCTGATTCTCAACCTCTCTCTGCAGATCGATTCCTATATCAGCTTTACGGCAGCATTCACCTGCTCCATGGTGGCATTCTATATCATGAATAAAAAGTCAGTCATGAAGAATGCATCGTATCGCTTTACGGGAGATTTTCTGCTCTTCGCAACTGCCGGATATCTCTTCACAGTGCTGATCACCGGCGTTCTGCGCCAGATAAACGGTTCGATTTTTCCCTGGTCTGTTGTGACCGTGGCAGCGGTGATAATGTTTGGAATTCTGGTCTACCCCAGATAATTCATTTATATTAAAAAACATCTCCATTTTCACCTTTTGCACCCGAAGAATGCTAATTCAATGAAAGCCACCCATGCTGCAGTTTCCGTTTTCATGCTGATTTCAGTTCTTTTTTCTTCATGCGGCCGCAAGGAGAAGACAGGTGATGATGTCATAAGCAGAAAGTGCAGTTTCGTTCAGGAACTTTCAGTTGACGCTTTCGACATCATGTACTCCCGGCTCATGCCTTCAGCCGATGTGCAGAGATTATACGATCTGAAAAAGAACTTTTCCCGGTTAAATAAGGAAAAGCTGCCTCCGGATACGGTTCACAAATATTTCGAGGTACTGACTTCCATCCGGGATACCTCTCTGACCTCTGTACTTGTGCGGCTTCTGGATGAAGATCCGCACCCTTATCTTACCTGTCAGCTGCTCTATACCCTCTCCCAAACGGGTGGAAACAAATCAAGGGAAGCAGTGATTCCTCTTCTGACTCACCCCAATGATCTTATCAGACAGTACGCGGTCAACGCTGCCGGTTTTCTTTTTAACAGAGCAGACACTGTTCTTCTCGACAGTCTTTTGCGAAATGAAGCAAACTGCTATGTAAACGAAACCAATCTGTGCGCCGGAGAGCGGATCAGGGGCAATCACCCGGATCCGGACCTCCCCGCCTTGCCCTGCGACACCGCTTTCGGTTTCAAAACCTACGGGATCGAAAAGAATGACCAATGTGTCCACCGTGCCCAAACCATCTCTGTTGCCCGGCCGCGGATTCCCGTGGAGACTGAATTCGTCTACCCTCACCAGCAGTACAAAAAAATGTCCGACAGAGATCACTACCACAAGATCTCCTACGGCACAGTTATTTCAGACGGTTCGATACATGTAGGGGAGGACAGCGGATGGGAGCTTGCCGGTCTGCCCATTCATTCCATAACCGCCGGCGTGGTTGTAATGATCATGTACGAACCTACCTGGGGACATCTGGTTGCACTGGAGACAAGAACCTCCAGAGACAGTATCTACAACCACTACTACGGGCATTTATCGGGCAATATAGATGTGCGGGTCGGTCAGAAGATCAGATGCGGTCAGAAAATCGGTGAACTCGGCCCGACCTGGAGTCTGATGATCGGAGGATACAGGACTCACCTGCACCTGGGCATAGCCAGGGGAAGAAACAGGGAGAGCGGCACCAAGGGGTACTACAGCCACACGCGCCTGTGGTACAATCCGGTCTCTTTTCTGTATGCAAGAGTCAAAGAAGAGACCGCGTCCTCATCAGAGCAGTTCCTGAACGATCCGGGGAATCTGAACTGAACTGTTGAACATCCCTTTTGTCATGCTTTGTCCCGCAAGGCCCATGCGTAAAGCAAGCGGGGGGTCCAGGATAAACTTTTCCATGGCACGAGAGTACTCTTCGACTTCGGCCCTTCTCACCAGAACGCCGCTTATCCCGTTTTCCACGATTTCGGGAATTCCCCCCGAATCGAAGGCGATTACCGGAAGAGCACAGCTCTGGGCCTCCGCGACACTCCGTCCGAACGGCTCATCCAGGGCGGCAGTGCAGAACACATCGTGTCTTGCCAAAAAGGAATAGACATTGGCAACGTGGGGAAGGAGAAAACAACGGGTGTCGAGACCATGTGCGGAAATGAGCCGGCGCAGTTCATCCCTGTACGACTCGCTCCAGTAGAATGTTCCGCCTGCCAGGGTGAGGGAGAGCTGTTTTTCCTTGTGCTTCGAGTTCACCTTTGAAAAGGCCTCGATAAGCAGGTGACACCCTTTCCATGGAACGATTCTCCCCAGATACACAAAGTTGATACCGCTCTGCTTTTGGCTTTTTAGTACAGAGGGCGGCGGCATGGGAATGCCGTTATAGATCAAAACCGAGTTCTGTTTCATGTTTTCAGGAAGAGCATTTCTAACCGCATTCGATATGGCGATAACGGTTGAATCGACCGGTTTGAACAGTTGTCTGTACAGTTTGTATGCAAACGATTCTTTCTGAAATATCTCCCTTATGTGGAACACCGACCGGTTTTGATATCCCATCAGTTTGAGCAGAAGCAGCAGGATATGGGATTTGGGTACGTTGGCGTGTATGCAGTCAGGACGTATCTGGAGCACCAGCCGCCGCACCCTGAAAAAGAAAATCAAAAAAGAAACCAGTGAAGGAAGATTCAGAAAGGCTTTGAACAGAAGATTGGAGCGCCTGATCCGCTCCAAACCTTTCCGGCAGAAGATCACATGACAGCTGACACCCATCTCCTTTGCTCTTCTGACAAGCTCTCCGTTTTCCGAGGTGACAAGATGAACCTGTGCCCTCCGGGCGGATATATCAAGTATGTCGATCAGGGAGAATTCGGCACCTCCCAGATGAGCTGCCCAATGGTTGAGAAAAAGAAGAACCGGTTTCCCTTCACCACGCATATTTTTCCCTCAACCGTTTCGATGCCTTCAAAGCGTATTCTTTCTGCAGCCTTTTTGAAACAGCCAGCCTGATTATGGCTGAGGCCAGCGCAGAAGGGTCATCCGGATTCACCAACATGCCGCACTCACCTTCATCCAGAACCTCGGTTATTCCTCCCGTTCGGCTTGCGATAATGGGAACTCCATGATTCATGGCTTCAAGAAGCACAATTCCGAACCCTTCAGTTCCTCCGGTATCCTCTCTTGAAGGAAAGATGAACAAGGATGCTTTCTGGTATTCTTTTTCGAGAACAGTGTCCTCCACGTTCCCCAGAAACCTTACCCTGCCCTCAATCCCGAGTTCCTCTGCCAGTTCCCCAAGAGCTTTTCTCCGCGGTCCGTCACCTACTATTGTTAATCTCCACCTAAGAGCAGAGGGCAGCCGGGAAACAGCCCTGAGCAGATTGTCCTGTCCCTTGTGATAAACCAGACGACCCACATTGAGCAGTTCCGTATAATCAGAGTGCCCGACTTTCTCTTCTGGAACACGCACTGTTATGCGGGGCGGTACTTTCGTTACCGGTTTTCGAATGCCGCATCTTCTCAGAAGCATTTCCGTATAAGAGCCCAGCACATAGATTGTCTCAGCCCTCAGAAGAACCTTTCTGAGAAAAAATGGCCGTATACCTCTTTTACCGAGAACGGTAAGCTCGGTACCGTAGGTGTAGACATTATAGCCAACCGGCAGAAATAATGAAACCAGAAACGGGGCAACTGCCGCATATATGTTCCCACATTCGATTCTGCCTGCACTCTTTTTTCTGACGCAGGTGAATACTTTCAGAAAGAGCGGAAAAGTGGAAAACTTCTTATTAAACCGGGACAGGGGTGTGAAACAGTACTGCACTCTGCAGGGAAATGCATCCACCCTCCCGCTCACTTTGCCCGATGTACCGACTACCACCATGTCTTCAGAGCTGAAGGTATGGCGGACAATCTGGTCAAGATACTTCTGGATACCGCCCTTTTCAGGTGGGAAATCCAGTGTTACAAGCAGCCGTTTCATTTTCATCTCTTTTATCTTTTATTAAAGATGCCTGTTTAATCAGCACACCATTCAGAAGCCAAAAATAGGTATCACCCGGAAAAGCGTGGATATGAGTTCCGGTCAGATTCATCACCGCGAACGTAATATTGAAAGCGGTTATTCCCTTTACAAGAACAGACATTGTGCGGTCTCTGCTGTTGTCAATAAAAGTAAACCCCTTATGAATAAAGCAAACAACCAGTGCTACAATAAAGAAGAACCCCAGATATCCGAATTGGGCCAGATAGGTGATATATAAAGAGTCCACATTCAATGCACCAGTTCCTCTCCCGATAAAAGCATAGAAGGGACTCAGGGAGAGGCTGAACACATATTTCCACAGAGCGATTCTCGACAACATGGAATGCTCCTGGAACGGGTTCATGACCGCTCCCATGCGATCGACTATGAGCGTGTTGATGCTGCTGTCTTCGGAGCGGCCCAGAATCGCTTCGGCAAACCTGACCGGATTCACCCCGGACTGGAATGCCTCCTCCCAGATGCTCAGTACAGCGAACGCCAGGCAGATAAAGAAGATGAACGCAATCCGTTTCCTGGTTCCTCTCACATTGAGAAAAGTAAACCAGATGAAAAGAGACAGCACCATTCCCGCCCAGTTGGAGCGCACTGAAGTGATCAATATGGCGTAGCACAACAGAGGAAGCAGCAAAAGATACACATGCTTCAGACGGCTTCGACTGGCCTGAATTAAAACCAGAAGTCCGAAAATTGCAATCTGCATGTAATCGGCAAAAGCCGCGGGTGACTGGAAAAATGAAAACGGTCGGGCACTGCCACCAATGAACAGGGAGTTGAATGAAACGGATGAAAACCAGATCCTCTCGGCATCTGAATATCCCAAATACAGCTGTTTCAAACCATACAGGGCGGCAACAACCGCTATTGTCACGGTGATCTTTAACAGGTTTTTCAGCAGCTTCTTATCTTCGGCAAACACAATTCCCGCAAAGAACATGAGTGCCTGCGGAACATAGAACCTGATCTGCAGCAGACCCTCTCTCATTCCCAATTCGTTGTAGAAAACCGATCTTACAACCGCATATACCAGGTAAACAACAATAATTTTTGAAAAAACTCTGACCGGATAGTCATACTCTCTACGCTCTCGGAAAACAAAATAAAGTCCGCAGATGATCATGGCCGCCACGATGTCCCCAAGCATGATAAGCGGATCGACGCTCGGCCGCTGATAAACCAGATAGTAAAGTTTCCTGAAATAGGGAATGAAGGGAAGGATTGTAAAGAGTATGTAGATTCCCACGACAGGATACCTGAATACCGGATAGAACGCGATTGCGCAAAAGAGGATTACCACCTCCCACTGGTCGGGTATGTTCACCAGCATGCGTCCCAGATACACTCCACCGGAAATTATGAGCAAAGAGCAGAAGTAGGGAAGTGTTCTTTTCCACATATCGGAAAAATTCAGAGGTATAATCGACATGCCTATCAGAAGATTCCAGGCACCCTGATCGTGATTAAGGCCCCTGAAACCGAAAAAGGTTTAATGGAAGGCAGATACAAAATCGTAACTGCTACAATAGTATACCCTTAGGGGTACGGCCCAGTCAACCGAAGACATCGGTCTTGATCCCTTCCGACCTAAGCCGGTTTACAGATCGCCTTCGCTGCCCGAGACTGCTCCAATAGGAAAAATGGAATACTCAAGGCGACAGCAGACCTCTTTATCTTTACTGAGTACAGCCCTTATGTAAACTGTTACGGTTTACGCGGATAAGCATGGTGGTATGTGTTTTGATTTTATCTAAGGACAGATGGATTCCAAAAATGGAAGCACATCACTAACAGATCGAGGGCAAAAAAGAGTACAACAGAAACACAGACTTTGATTCCGCTTCGTCTGCAGACACACGGATTAGAGCAGTTTTTTCGGAAGGGGGCTTTCATGGGAGCGCTGAAATATCTCATGATCGGACTATGCACCGTCTGCGTGCTGCAGGCGGAGGAAGCGGATACTGTCGCCAGCTGCGAGCATCCCGTATCAGATGAAATCCATTCCCTCAGTCCTGAAAATCGAACTTCTTTGACAGTCAGCTACACTGCCGGGGCAGGTATGTTGGGTTTCGAATTCGTAGGGATTCCCGTTCTCAGCCGATATTTCAACTGGAAAAAACCAGTCAAATGGGGCAATCCATTCGATAATGTAAGGGAGACGGAACCCTATCTCCATGATGATGCCTGGCATTTTGTAGGCGCCAACATCACCTCTGAGATCAATTATCACATACTTTCGGAGTATTTCGGAATGGAAGATCCCCTGCTCACCGCGGGGCTGCTCAGTTTGGCATTCTGGACCGGTATGGAATGCCTGGACGGACTGACAGGGGCAGGCTTTTCTGTTAGAGATCAGACCGCTAATACTCTCGGAGCTGCTTTCGGAGTTCTGAAGCTGCATAATCCGGATATCCCCATCTATTTCAGAGTGGGAGTGGAAAACTGGGGACGGTTTCTGATGTTTGCCAAATCGGGATTCGACAGAAACAAAACCGGCACCGATTACTATAGCATATTCAAAACCGAACTGATCTATGTTTTCGACAACGATCTGTATGCGGGAGTTGCTCTCTCCAAAGGAAGGGGAAAGGAAAACTACTCCAACCGTTTCGGAATATCCGTAGGTTACGAGCTGCTCAATGATATAGGAGAAAACGAAGATTCCTGGCTCTACCAGAGTCTTGACTTTTTCCGCAGACATGTGGTTCTGGCAATAGGAGTAACCTACTGGCCCGACCAGCTCGAATTCGAATATTAAGACCGACCCTGACCGGGAGCCGACCTGCCGCGAAAATTTTTCTCCAGGGAAGTCGAGACTCCCGACTCTCCAGACTAGAATTGATTTGATTCGCCGAAATAACCTATTTTCCTCAAAATACAATACACCTTCCTTTCAAGCGGTAAGACGGCCACACCTGCATGCGACATGATCCTTTCAAAGTACTACTGCTGCTTTTCTTCCACATTTCTCTGATTCACAGCTCAACAACAATGAACGAAACGGTGAAAACCGAAAGCCGGGTACCCAGTGATGCCTACGGGTCGGGAGAAAACTGGTTACTGAATCTCTACCAGAAATACATTTCACCCATTCGGGGCGAGAACATCTGTCCCATGTATCCGTCCTGCTCTCAATACGCCAAACTGGCCTTTAACAACCAGAACCCTTTCAACGCCTTCATAAGCACCTGCTCCAGACTTCTCTCCTGCGGACATGATCTTCACACTTATCCCACGATCACAAAGGACGGAAGGTTAAAGTATTTTGACCCCGCACTTGAAAACTCATCCGGTTTTGATGAAACGCATACAGAAACGCAAACCGAACCGCTCGTTATTGAAAAAGAAGAGGATATCGCCACTCTATTCAAGGAATATGCCGACTACAACGCTTCGTCAAACAACTGGACCAAAGCCTTCGAGTACTACTCCCTGAGCTACTTTGCCTCCTCTTCAGATTCGCTTCGACAAGCTTTGATCCACTCTCTCGTAAAATCATCCTACTGGGCACATCCGCACCACAGATTCAAACAGGTTTTTTATCAGTACCACGATTCAATGAACCGCCGTTCACTTTCAAAATGCGGTCTTTATCTGGCGAAATCGTATTTTCTTTCCGGCTATTACAGCAAAGCTTTCAAAACAGCTGAAATGTACGGTACTTTAGATTCCTCATCAGTTGATCCTTACGGATATCATTTCATAAAGGGCCTCAGTTGCCTTGGCCAAAAAAAGGAAGATATGGCCCGTTCAGCATTCGATTCTTCGGCTCTACAAGGTCTATCTGTTGGCAATACAGACTTTGAACGTGCTAAAGAGCAACTGTCACATGCGAAGAGTCCGGCTGTTGCCGGTATTTTATCCGCCGTTCTTCCCGGCAGCGGTTATCTGTATGCAGACAAACCCTCAACGGCTCTAACCAGCTTCATTGTAAACGGACTCTTTATCTGGTCAGCAGTAGAAATGTTTTCGGACAGAAAGTATGCGGTCGGCAGTACAATCAGTTTCATCGGTATAGGATGGTATCTGGGCAATATTCAAGGATCCGTCAGATCGGCGGTAAGCTACAATGAGGTACTGGAGCAGTCAGTGCTGCGAAATCTTGCCCGGAAAGCTGGTTTCGACTGGTGAACGGAAGATGTGACCCGATTCGCCCGTGCCTGAGCTTAAGGATATTCTAACAAGATAAACAGCAAAATCTGATTTCGCCATATTTTCTAGGTTTTATCTTAGGATAAAGCCCCAAACGCACAGCAGTCATGAATTATTTTGATCTCAAGTCTTTACCTTACCACTTGAAGGTTTGAAATATGTGCGAATCATGGATTGCCCTCAACAACATTTCAGGCCTGGGGCCGGTACGTATCGGGCAGCTGCTCAAGCATTTCGGCACGCCTGAAGAGGTGTTCCGGACGCCTGCGGATCTTTTGAGAAAGCAGGGACTTATCCCCGAATCCTGCATCAGGCGTATAAAAGACGAATCCCTGTTTTCCGATGCACACAAGCAGCTTGAGAAATGCCGGGATTCCGGCGTTGAGGTGGTAACTCTCAATGATGATCAGTACCCGATGTACCTCAAGGAGATCTTTGCCCCTCCGCCAGTTCTTTATGTCAAAGGCGACATGTCCGCTTTCAATCACCACGCGTTCGGTGTAGTGGGTACCCGCTCCCCGACAATATACGGAAAGCAGGTCGCACAAAGAATAACAAGTGACATTTCATCAAGCTTGGTTATCGTGAGCGGGCTGGCCAAGGGAATCGATACAGTAGCACATGAAAGCTGTCTTGAAAGCGGGGGGAGGACAATCGCGGTACTCGGGTGCGGAATAGACCGGATATACCCCAAAGATAACGAGAAACTTGCTGAAAAGATATGCGCCCAGGGTGCACTCATTTCTGAATTTCCCCTCGGAGCCGCACCGGAAGCGTTCAATTTTCCCCGCCGGAACAGAATCATAAGCGGACTCTCCTGCGGAGTACTGGTAGTGGAGGCCGGAAAGAAAAGTGGAGCCCTGATAACTGCTCACTACGCTCTGCAGCAGGGAAGAGAAGTCTTCGCCGTACCGGGCCCGATCACATCACCCATGAGCATCGGAACTTTGAATCTGCTCAAACAGGGAGCAACGCCTGTCGGATCTGCTCACGATATAATGGAGAACTTAGCAGGCCTTTCGGTGAAATCCCTCCTTAAACCGGTGACGGAAGCAGCTCCTTCCACACCTGGTGAAGTACTAAGCAGCGAGGAGCAACAAGTCCTGAACACACTTTCCGACAATCCGGTTCGTATTGATGAACTAAGCGAACAGAGCGGATTAGCCGTTTGCCATCTTTTCAACATTCTGCTCAATCTTGAGCTTAAAGGATTTGTCGGACAGATCAGCGGTCAACAGTTCAAACGAATTCTATGAAAAAAAGAAACATCATAACCATAGGTGTCTGTGCCATTGCAGGAATTCCTCTGCTCGTGATTCTTATCGGGGGCAATCAGGGGTTTTGGGATCTTTACAAAAGTCACAGAGAGGTGAATAAGACATCGGTGCAGATCGAGGCCGCCCGTAAAATGAGGGATTCACTCGCCCTGGAAAAAAACAAACTGCTGAAAGACACGGCCTACCTGGAAAAAATCGCCAGAGAAAAGCTGGGGATGGCTAAAGAAAGTGAAAAAATATACAAATTCGTTAAGGAGAAAAGGTAAATGGGTATCGGTAATTTTGTAGCACGTGTGATGAAACAATTACGGACCAACATAGTTGCCGGTGTTCTTGTGATTTTTCCGCTCTTCATATCCATATTCATCATCGTGAAAATTTTCGGCTGGGTCGATTCGGCCCTGCCGGGAGTTTTCGGAGCTGAATGGGCTACCGGTTTCGGTGTATTTGTCATTCTGCTTATCTCCTATTTCACCGGTCTTCTGGCCAAAAACTTTATCGGAAAGAAAATCATCGCCACCGGTAACACCATTATCGCCAATATTCCGATTCTCAATAAAATCTATCTCGGTGTTCAGCAGGTCGTTGACACAATCGGCCTCCAGAATAAAAAGCTTTTCGAACGGGTTGTGCTTATAGAGTACCCCAAGCAGAACTGCTACTCCATCGGTTTTGTCACCTGTGACAGAAACGGAGACTTCTCAAAGCGGGTTGGACAGGACCTTACGGCAGTATTCATTCCAACTACCCCCAATCCCACTTCGGGGTTTCTGCTTTATTATCCCGAAAGCGAACTTATAGATCTGAATATTCCTGTCGAAATAGCTATCAAGCGGGTAATGTCTGCAGGAATGCTCAGTGATGAGCAGCTTGCAAAAAAGATGGCGGACGTTCCCAGCGGAGAGGGCTGGAACTGGACATTTCTTTTCAAAAGCAACAAAGTGGAAAAAATGTTCGATCCCCGTGACTGAGCAGCATGAGCGTTGAAAAAACCGAAGCAGTCATTCTGGCTTTGCTTCCCTACAGGGAAACCAGCTGTATTGTGCGGCTGTTCACTCAGACCCACGGGTTGGTTCAGGGTATCGCCAAAGGAGTCAGAAAAGATTCCAAATCACCCCCACTTGACAGAGGTATTCTCGTTGATGTGCTTGTCTATATCAAGCCCAACAGAGATCTCCACACTCTCGGCAAACTGCAGGTAGTAGACTTCTTTTCCGAAACCAGGGCAAGCCTGACAAGATCCGCGGTACGGGACACTGCTCTGGAACTGCATCTCAGATCGATCACCCAGTCCGGGCCGAATCCTGAAATCTACAGACTTCTGATCTCTTTTCTCAAAGAGCTTGGGAACGCCAGAAGTGATCTGGTTTTCCCTCTGCTCTGGCACTTTCTCCATGAATACAGTTCGCTTGCAGGGTTCCGTATACAGACCGGCAGATGTGCAGGCTGCCGCAGTGATACTGAAAAAACAGGGGGAACGCTGCAGATCGCCAAAGGGGCACTCGTATGCCGTAAATGTGCCCCCGGGAGTAACCCGGATGCGTTCCTCGGTCCGGAAACGATTACTTTTCTTGACCGAATTGAAACAGACCGCAAAGGAGTTGCTGACATGAAAGAGTGTCTGAGGATCACGGGTCTGCTTCTTTCATACTGCCGCTACCATCTGGACATAAAAAAGCCGTTCAACAGCCTGGATTTCATGCAGTCCATGCTGGCAGTCCAGTAAAACAGCCTGCATCGGTTCAGATATTTTTTCCCGCTCTCTTTTCCACACTCATGGCATGATGCACAAACGCTTCGGATCTGGCGAAAATCGGAACATGTTCCGCTGCATTCTGAAGACCTTTTCGCGAGGCCTGGGCAACAGAGATGCGCTTGAGAAAGCTTTCCACTCCCAACGGGGAGGCAAAACGGGCTGCTCCGCCAGTGGGAAGCACATGGTTGGTTCCGATAAAGTAATCCCCCAGAGCAACCGGTGTCCGCATTCCCAGAAACACTGCTGCCGCATTATTCACCATCTTCAGATCCTTTTCTACGGTGGAAGTCATGATCTGAAGGTGCTCGGGGGCGATGCTGTCGGACAGAGCCATACTTTCTTTTCGGGATGATGTCACGAATACGGTTATGGCATGAGAGGGCAACATTCTGAGCGTATCCTTTACGGGTGACTTTTCGATCTGCGCTTCTGTGGCGGATGCGATTTTCTCAGCAAGCTTCCTGCTTTCCACAATACAGACCGCGGTTTCATCACCGGAGCCGTGTTCGGCCTGGGCCAGAAGGTCGAGAGCTACCAGGGTGGGATCCGCCGAAGAGTCCGCGACGATGACCACTTCACTGGGTCCGGCAACCGAATCGATATCCACAGTTCCGTAAACCAGACGCTTGGCAGTTGCCACATAGGAATTCCCCGGGCCGACGATCTTGTCTACAGGAGCAATCGTTCGGGTACCGTAGGCCAGTGCGCCGACAGCCTGAGCTCCTCCGATGCGGTAGATTTCACTGACTTTGAGATAATGGAGAGCATATGCGATCCCGGGATTCAGTTCATCTCTGGGAGGAGTAACTGCCACAATCTCCTTTACCCCTGCAAGTTTTGCCGGAATGACATTCATCAGAACGGTTGAAGGATACACAGTGTAGCCTCCGGGGATGTACACACCGACCCTGTTGAGCGGTTTGACGATCTGACGCAGCATTCCTTCCGGAGACCTGTAGTTGAAGCTCCGCAGACCCTGATTCTTGTGAAAAGCGGTGATTCTTTTAGCTGCTTCCCGTATGGCTCTCTTGAGCTCGGAAGATGCCTCGCGGCCGATTGCCTTAAGCTCCTCAGGGGCTATGGTGACTTTCGAAGGCGTGAGGCGGACCTTGTCGAAACGAGCCGTATAATCGAATAACGCCTTGTCCCCTTTCTTGCGGATGTCATCCAGCACAACCGACACTGTCCTGGTTACTTCATCATTGCGCCTCTCCCTGCCGGCTTTTATGGAATTCAAAACCTTTTTTCCGGCGGAGCTGTTCACCTCCACAACAGGAATTGTAGTCTGGCGGGCCATCAATCCGTCTCCTTTTACTGTACCGAATTCATCCGTTATATGCAATTAATCAGAATTCTAAATTACTTTTCACCCTGAATCAGAGCAAGGTCACCTTGAAGGTGATTATTAGATCAACTGCCGATTTCTCCCAATCCGACTCTCACCAGCCCTCTCACGGAGTTACCCATGTAAACGCCTTCCGATTCCAGCAGATCACGCCGGGTCATCCGTTTTTCCCTGCACACGCCCCGTTCCAGAAGCTTTCGCCTGCAGACACCAGGCAGAAGACCGCACTCTAAAGGCGGAGTATACAATATTCCATCCTTTTTGAGGAAAAGATTGCTGCGTGCTCCTTCGGTCAGAAATCCTTCATTGTTCAAGAATACCACATCCCAGGCTTTACCCTCGCGGATCACCTGTTTCGCTTCATCGTACCAGGGTCTGTACGTAGTTTTGTGGAACAGATAAGCATTGGAGGAGTCCATTCTGTGATCAGAAATCACACACAGCTTCCCGGATCCTTCTTCTTTTTCCCCCAAAGATTCAAAATCACAATGCAGGACACCCCTTTCGGAAAGAAAAATCCTTGCTTTGCAGCTTTTGTATCCGGCTGTTTTCTCTCCCAGGTCGTTTAGAATTTCCCAAACCTCGTCGGGATCAAAAGGAAAGGAGAAATAACGGGCGGAGGAGTAGAATCTGTCCAGATGCTCTTTAAGGAAAACGGGCCTTCCGGAAAGAAACAGTATGGATTCAAAGATTTCAAACTCCCTTTTCCTTGCAGTCAGAAAAGAGCATTTCACAAGACACTCTTCATATTCTTTATCCGCTTCTGAATCCCAGGTTATCCCGCTCCCCACTCTATAATTCCAGCTTTTCTGCCGGGCAGTCTTCTGAAGGGTTCTAATAGGAACACTGAATGCGGCATGCCCATCAGGTGAAGAGTAACCCAGGGCCCCGCAGTACAAACCCCTTTCTCCCCGCTCCAACTCCTGTATGATCTGCATGGTTCTGATTTTCGGCGCTCCGGTTACCGAACCGCAGGGAAAAAGCGCTTTGAAAATTCCGCTCAGGCCGATGTCAGGCTTCAGCACTCCTTCCACCGTAGAGGTCATCTGGTGAACAGTACGGTGAGTCTCCACCTGGAAAAGCTCTGAGGTGCTGACTGTTCCATTGCGGCAGATCCGACCGAGGTCATTTCTCATCAGGTCAACTATCATCAGATTTTCAGCGCGTTCCTTTTCGCTTTTCTTCAGCTCTTCTACTCTCTTTATATCCTCAGCTTCAAACCGCCCCCTTGAAGAGGTGCCCTTCATGGGTTTCACACTTATCCTTTCTCCCTTTACCCGGAAGAAAAGTTCCGGTGAAAATGACGCCGCAATGAGATCGGGAGTGTGAATGAATGAACAGAAAGAAGCGTTCTGAGCTTTTCTGAGATGCCGGTACAAATCCAGATCAGACCTGAAATGCGATTCAATGTCCACATCAAAAGTGTAATTAACCTGATAGGTATCACCCCGAGCTATATAATCCTTTATCGAGGCAACTTTTTGGATGTAATCATTCAAAGAAACGCCAAAGTCCAATTTCAGCTCAGGTTGAGACGAGGTCAGATCCTTTTTTCCTACAATATTCCATCCAGGAATGCAGTGCCCGCTTAAATGATCAACTACCAGAGGTTTATCGTATACTCCAAACCAGAGCAGGTTTTTGTCCCATTCCGGTGTACGAAAACCGGCCAGACGATCTTCAAAGGCAAAACAGGCCTCGTAGGTGATATACCCTGCTATCCAGTAACGGCGGGAATAATCGTCAAGCCGTTCAAGCATGGTCGTAATATCCGACCAGCTTTTTGTACTCAGAACATGAAGTGGGTTTGTAAAGAGATAAGAGTGAAGGTTCCGGGAATCTGGTCCGGCAGTATCCAGAAAAATAGAGGGAGAGCCTTCGCCCGGAGGCAGAAGACTCTCCACATTCAACTCATAAAACCCGGTAGTACTCTTTTGAGGCGGCAGCCGTGATTCAGTAGACATCTATGAACACTTCACCGGTCAACCCCGAGGGCCGCCCGTTCATACGCAGCACATTATCCACCGTATTGACCACCTCGATAGAGAGCTCGTTTCTTTTCGAGCTGCAGAACGGCGTTATGTCGATTTCCATCGGATGCCACTGAAATGATCCCAGGTTTTTGTCGTTAACCTTGACGTATACAGTACCGGACACCTGCGAGAAGCGCAGTATCAGCTTCTTGTATTCGCTCGGCACTTCAAAAAACTGACGGTAAACAGCACGGCCGGACAGGTAGGGATAGCCGTACTTTGTCCAGGAATCATGGCCCACGACAGCAGACGGCCTATCGAGAGTCCAGCCGTGAGGACCCTTGCTGATCGAAAAAGAACCCATTACAAGAGGCGGGTACAGAAGCGGCTGAGGATCGGTGACACTTCCGGTTGTTCTGATTGAAATCCGATTCAGTCCTCTCACAATTTTCTGACGGATGTTGTAAAAGCAGACGTTCTCTCCGAACAGTTTCTGAAGTGTGCAATCGTATACCGCGGCCTTTGTTTTTTCGTTGTCTTCCTGAGTCGCGGCATTCTCCACCTCCAGACTTCCATCACTGTAGCTGGCCCTTTGGATTCTCGAACCGTTTATGCTGATTTCCTGTTCAGGAAAAGAATCCGGATATTCACACTGCCCGAAACCGCTGAGCAGAAACATGCACTGTTCAGGAACACTTTTTATATCGAAGGTAGTTTCGTAGAAATGAGAGAACTGCCCCGATTCTTTGCTCAAACCGATTCTGACATTCCAATTGGCCAAGGGGAGCACGTTCATGCTTCTGGGTTCAAAACTCCACTGATCCTTGAACACGATCCTGTAATTGCGCTGAGGAAGAGCGAAAGGATTGAGCGCATGATGATCATCACGGTTCTCGCTGTGAACGGCGGTGATTTTAGAGGAAGAAGAAGCTATCATGACAGTCTGCAGAGGTGAAAAGCAGAACTTGAACTTGCTTGTAGTGTCAGTGCTTTCCACATTTTCAATCTCGAAAACTCTCCCGTTAGCACAATCGATCGCCGCAAAATGCTTTTCAAAAGGCAGCTCGATCGTCACAGACTGTTCTGTACTGTCCGAAAGATTATGAAATGTGTAGATCTTGTAGCCCTCTCCACATGCCGCAGACGAGACCACATCGGCATGAATGCCGCTCTCCTTCAGCACGGAAACCTCTTTTTTGACACCCAATAATGCCTGTTCCAGTTCAGATACTGATGAAACGAACACATTCTCCGTTTTATTGATTAGCTTCTGCACTCTTGCGGTTACAGCTGCACTTACCCCATCCTCACACGTACCCTGAATCGGCTCGTCGATAAAGATCACTATCGTACCCTTTGCGACAAGCTTCTCGATAAAGACCAGAAGGCTTCTGGAAACGCAGGGCGCAAACGGGATGATGAGCGCCTGATAATTCCCTTTACGGATACGGTCGGCTGTGCCGAATTCTCCATTGGCGCGCTGAGTGCAGCTGAGTAGAAGCTCCTCAGTGACCATGTCGTAACCGATATCAAGACGAGCCACGGTATCGATGGTCTTCTGAAGCTGGGTCAAGCCCCTGCTGACCGCTTCCGGTTCGCTCGGCACGTATTGCGAAATGATCGATGAAGACGGAGAGAGAACGGCCACTTCACGGACAGAATGAAGTTCCTTGAGCATCTCCTGTGCACGGGAACTGTAGTCACAGAGACTCTTCATATGCTTCCATTCGGGAGAATACCATGCCGGATTGCAGGGCGTCTTGTAATAGTTGCGCTGATCGATATTGAAAAAGAAACCATCCAGAATAATCCGGGAACTGCCTCCCATAAGACTGAGATCCATCTCCCGCTTGAAACTCTGAATTGTATTCCCTATGCCTATCCGGTTGCGGCCTATCACGGTGACAGTCTCACGCCTGTACTCGTTTGTATTCACATCTGAAACAGTACGGAGCAGTGCGTAGCTGTCCAGCGTTCCGTCCACATTCTGATACCCGAAACTGCCTATCGATGGATCGTTGAGGACATGACAGTCCGTCAGCGAATTCTCTGGACGGTACATGCCCCGCTCTCCCCACAACACCCATTGAGAAAGACGGTACTTCTTCGCCCAGGCTTCCAGTGCCGACGCGAACCTTTCACACATGAAACTGTAGATGAACGTGTGTATCTGAACCCTGAACTTCCCGGTCATCGAATCGGCTTCAAAGAAAAGTGCCGGCAGCAGTTTCAGAAGATCCTTTTTGAACTTCGTTCTGTACTTCACCACCAGATCATCATCCCAGGGAATCGCTCCAGCGCCGGGATTTAGATTAGGCATTTCGGTAATGAATCCCTCGAATGTGGTGGGAATGTATTTGGAGAACCGGTTTTTCAGTACCTCCAGTGTATTCTGTATGTACGCTTGTGCAATCTTCTGATTCATCACATTGGGAATGAAGCCTCCCGCGAAATCCCGCACCAGCTCTTTTTTAAACAGAAGAAGCTTCCAACCCGACCCCGGAGCCTTCCAGTGCAGAACAGATGTGCCTGAAGGAACCTGGACCTGTTTGACCTCCTTGAGAGATACGGTTTTTCCATGCATTCTCACAGCCTGGGCGAAGTACTCCCGGTGAGGTTCCAGAACTATTTCGCAATCGCCGCTTTCCGTTGAGGGACTGATCTGCTGATCCAAAACAAGATACTCGGCTCTGAATTTCCTGTTCTGATTGAGCATTGTATCGAAAGCCCCGCTCCAGGAGAGAGAGAGATCATCAGCCAGACGAACTCCAACACCATTATGCTGAGCTGTTTCGAGCACGTATCCGAAATTATCCAGAAATTCTTCGGAAAGGTAGGCTGGAGCCATGTTTCGCCCCGGTCTTATTGCAATACCGCCGAAACCTTTCTGTATCAATGAGTTAAGCTGTTTTTTAAGTTCCTGTCTGC
Organism: Chitinispirillaceae bacterium; assembly: GCA_046538945.1. Lineage (GTDB taxonomy): Bacteria > Fibrobacterota > Chitinivibrionia > Chitinivibrionales > Chitinispirillaceae > JAEZKC01. The sequence goes on from JBKHHW010000026.1 coordinate 21,530, forward strand.
TTATGTTCAGATTCCAGATCCACATAGCCCAGGGCTTGGATTCACGACTCGGTTTGGAGAGGATGCTTTTGAAATTTTTCAAACCAGTCTCCTGATGTGTGAGGTTGAAAGAGGGGTCTTTCGGAAAAGATCTCTTTGGTGTATGATATAATGTAATTTAATTCGGGTGATTACTTCCGTCAAGGCAAATTTGCCTCTCGACAATGCGGGAATATCAGATAACCAATTGATTATTAGAACATTACAGGTAGAATCAAAAGCCGCTTTTTAACCAGTTTTTAGCGGAAACAGGCAAAAACTAGATGATTTTCCATCTCCGGGCACATATAGAACGTACCCTTTTTTCGTATTCATATCTGATCACAGGAACTGAGCGCTTGTGAATTCAGAACCCTTTTTTCTACCCTGCAGCTGACAATGAACGGACCAGGAGAAAACCGATGCCCAAGACACTGGCGGAAATGACAAACGAAGAGCTCTGGAAGCTCTTCCCCATAATCATCAGCGATCATGATCCGGAATGGAAGAACAGGTACCCGGAGGAAAAAAAGAGAATCGAAAAGGTGATAGGTTGCCATAACCTGTGCAGAATCAACCACATAGGAAGTACTGCCGTACCAGGGCTGCTTTCAAAACCCACCATCGACATTCTGCTTGAAATCGAAAATGAAACAGATATCGCACACCTGATCTCCCAAATGGAAGCTACCGGGTATCTGCACAGTCCGCAGCCTGAGAATGCCCCCCCTCACCTCATGTTTCTCAAGGGATACACTCCCGAAGGTTTCAGGGGGCAGGTTTTCCATGTCCACGTAAGGTATTGCGGGGACTGGGATGAGCTCTATTTCAGAGACTACCTCCGCACTCATGCTGAAACTGCCGATGAGTACGGAAAACTTAAGCTTGAGCTGAGAAGGGAATTCGAACACGACAGGGACGGCTACACTCATGCCAAGACAGATTTCATAAAGAAAACCACCCTTGCCGCCAGAAGAGAACTGGGGGAAAAGTACAAACCCCGCTGAGGCCGGTATCCGTTCTCTAGCTTCTGCTCCTGGTTTCGTATGTGGGTTTGGCAACAACACACACAAGCTGCTCACTTTCCGGAAAATAGGGTTCATCATTAAATCCCCCGAAAGAATAGAGCACATACAGACCCGCATTCATAATCGAACCCAGCACGTCTGTCAGGCCGTAGGGATACTGCCTGTGAGTTTCGACCGTTTCGTCGTCAAAACGGAACCGGGTAAGGGCGGTTTTGCTCTTTTCGTTGTAGATACGTTCTTCCCGAAAAGGAGACTGCCCCTTGTTGTGTTCGGTGATGCCGTGATGATGCTTTTTCAGAAGATTTTCGGTATAAGAGTCAAACATGAATATTCCTCCCATATTGAGAGACATGGATACGGAAAAGAAAAGATCATCAAGATGATCCTGTTTCTGATAGTTAAGAGAGTAGAACGTGCAGGTTATCAGATCGTATTTGCAGTCACTTGAAAATCTGCACATGTTCTGCATTCTGAAAGGGTTGTGGGGGATATTTCGGTTACGGGCTATCTGAATCATTTCCGCGGAGGTGTCTATTCCCTCCGCCTGATGTCCCAGAGAGCAGAGGTGCTCGACCAGGGCACCCGTGCCGCATCCCATATCCAGAATTTTCGAGACGGGCGGACAGCGGGACTCAAGTAGCCGGTTCAGCAGCGGAAAATGGTTTTTGTGCCACTGCCCCCATTTCTCATCATAATACCTGCTGAGGTGATGATACTGATCAATTTTTTTCATATGACCTCAATTGATTTACGACCCTTCATAACGGACTATATCACCATGACATTCAATTTTCTTGCCAATAGAACCCGTTGAAATCCGCATCAGCGCACATTTATTTTGATTGGGAGTGGAATTTTTACTTGTAGTTTTGTTATAATGGAGGAAAAAGGATCCGACCCCATATGCTCAAAAAAGCTCTTCTCTTCACTTTTTCTGTTTTGTTAATGATTGGATGCGCGCCGTATAAAGAGTATTCACAACGGATCAAAAGTCCGCATGTGGAGGAAAGAAGAGCCGTGGTCCAGCAGATGCGTGACCTGAACAAGCAATCCGAGAAGCTGGTGCCGATTCTTCTTGAAGCGTGTGCCGATTCTGATCAGGAAGTCCGGATCTACGCCCTTCACGCTCTGGGAAAACAAGACCCGTCCCACCCGGGGGTTCCCCAGACCCTGCTTATGGCGCTCAGAGACACCTCCCTTGAAATCAGACGCGCGGCCGTTGCTGCCGTTTCCACCTGCAATCCGTTCCCCAACGTATGCTTACCGGACCTGGTGGATATGCTTACCGATGAAGATCCCATGATACGCAAGTTCACCGAATCCACCTTTTTGGGCCTGGGATCGCTGGTGATTTCACCGCTGGTGAGACACCTCGATGATGAGAACCCCGACACCCGCCTGGCCATCGTTATGCTTCTGGGGAAAATCGGACCTGAGGCCAAAAGGGCGCTGGGTGTTCTGATCCGCATGTCCAGAGAGGATGAGGATCTGCGGGTAAGAGAAGCTGCCGAGCGTTCGGTGGAGTTTATCAGGTAAGCTATTCATTTTCCGGAAGTTGCAGCACAATTTCCTCAAGCTCCTGTCTGCTGCCCCGGAACACGTTCTGGTCCACGTAGACCGGTATGCCCTTCATTCTTCCCCGGTTTGAATACTGCCAAATCACCCAGTTTCTGCCGTCTTTGAGATCAGGTTTTCTGAATATATCCCTGATCCAGAGAGGATACTGGTGATACTCACCGGTAAGATACTCCTCGTAGGCCTCATAAGTAGCATAGATTACAGGCTTTACGCCGTAGTGACTTTCCAGCATACGAAGACACTCCTTGAGCTCGACCGCAAGGTCAGTTCTTGAGGGGATATTCCTGGAATTGCCTCCAAACTCAAGATCGATAGCGGGAGGAAGTGTCCCCTCCTCCTTGGGAACCACGTCGATTATATGCCGGGCCTGGTCCCGCCCGGAACTTCTGAAGGTGAAAAAATGGTACGCCCCCCGTTTCACTCCCGCTTTCCCGGACTCTCTCCAGTTGTGCTCAAAGAGGGTATCCCTGAAATCCTTTCCTTCAGTGGCTTTGATATAGGCGAAATGGATTCCGCTATGGGACACTTTGGCCCAATCAATCGATTTCTGATGATGGGAGACGTCTATTCCTCTGACCGGAAAGTGCTTTCTGCCGGGGTTATTGAACCAGACGAATCCGTTGTAGAGACAGAAAAGCAGTATGACGGCAGCGGATACCAGAACGGCAGACAAAGACACAATGATTTTTTTCTTTATCACAACAACTAAACCCCCTGTTTTGATGTTTTAGAAAACGGGTCGGCTTCAGAGTGAATACTTATACAAATACAAAATGGCACTGCCTTTGCACCCTGAAATTATTAGGAGACGCCTGCATCCGAACCGTCAGAAGGAGGATGAGTGCCAAAAAGAGAGCATGAGTTGTATGCGGATGTTTCTGGAATATCCGCGGACTTGGGCCGGTTTGTAAATTGGAAACGTCAGCAGATCATCCGCAGAGTAGAATAGAAGACGCTGCTCTACCCCTCTCTTGATCCGACCTACTCTATTTTTATTTATCAAGAACAAAGGTTGCTTCTCAGGAACGGGTTACGTTCAGCCGATCTTACAAATTTCGGCAGAGATTTTGATATCATAATCAGTATGAAGGAAAAGAACGTACAATACAGAAACACCGCTTCATTCCAGATAAAAAACAGTAAAGGCGCATTCATTGGCTGCTCTGCTGGAAATCTTGTTACCCCCATGTTTATCGGTCAAGTGAGCTGTGAGGGTTCACCTGTTACCGATACAGCACAGCGAAGCGTCAGTGAAATTCCGGAGGGCAAATATGAAATCCTTATTGGCGATTGCAGCAGTTCTGCTCTGTTTAAGTGAAAGCGCAAGCCGGCAGCGGCCGGATGTGAATGTCCCCTTTGTTCCCATACCGCTTGAGTCGGTCAATTATATGCTTGACATGGCTCAGGTGGGGGAAGATGACCTGCTTTTCGAGCTGGGGTGCGGGGATGGGAGAATCACCATTTCCGCCGCGGGCAGAGGAGCGAAAGGTATAGGAATCGACACCGATGCCAGGCGGGTTGAGGAATGCATACAGAATGCGAATGTGGCCGGGGTTGCCGACAGGGCGAAATTCTATCAGTCAGATATTTTCGGAGTCCCTCTGGCCTCTGCCACGGTAGTGGTCATGTACCTCATGCCTGAAGTGAACATACAGATCCGTCCCAAGCTCTTCAATGAGCTCAGGCCGGGTACAAAAGTCATTTCCTACGATTTCAATATGGGAGAGTGGGAAGCGGACTCGGTGATACAGATCAAAAAAAGCACCGCCTACATGTGGATCATGCCCGCCAACTTTTCAGGAACGTGGTCCTGGTTTCACGTTGACGGCAGCGAACGGAAGTTCTCTCTTGATCTCAGTCAGCATTACCAGCAGCTCACAGGCACAATCAGTTCAAGCCAGGGTTCCCCCGCGGTAGTGAGCATGAACGTGAAGGGAAACAGTATCAGGATCATTCTGGAGGAAGCTGAGGGGGAGCGAATGCTTCTCACCGGCACTATCCGGAACAACACCATGAAGGGAACCATCGCTTTTCAAAACGGAACGAAGCTCAAGTGGCACGCCGAAAGGGAGGAGGGCACCGTGCAGCCGCTCTTTTTCCCTGAGGACGGGATTTGAGGTCCGTTAGCCGTTAGCCGTTGTTCGGTTGTCAGTTGTCCGACGGACCGGGTCCGCTCACACTGCCTGTGCTGAGCTTGTCGAAGTGAGTCCCGACGTCGCAGAGTCGTCGGGATAGTCGGAGGGCATGTCGTGGGCGAATCTTTGAGTCGAAATGTGTGGGCTCCTTAAGGTTGGCGGGGGCCCTCCTCCCGCATTTTGGTCTGTCGGTTTGTGCTACTAAGGCCTGAAATCTTCAGCTCTCATGCTTGAAGGTGGTTTTGCGTTTCACCAGAATGCCTTCAATTTCCACAGCATCGGCGTTTCTGAAAAATCCTGATAAGGGAAAGGCTTTACCAATACACCGCTTCCCATCACAACTTTCAGAACGCCCTCTTCAGCAAGCAGATTGACCGCCCTCCACATGGGTACGGTACTTACTCCTGCAGACTTGGCCTGGATGCGTGGTGATACAGACCTCATCCTTTCCGCCCTGGCATAAAAGCGCGCATTACAGGAAAAATTGCCGGTTCACTTTTTGCTACCCAGAATGCATTCATAACCCTAAAAAACAAGGAATCGGTTCAATGGCTAACGGTGTAATCAACAGGCAGGCGGCTACCGGCGCGCAGCAGTATCAGAAGCAGGAGAGGAAGAGTGCCGCAAAGTGGCGGGAGATCTGGCTATGCAAGTTGGGCCGGGTGGCTGCAAGGGAGGGAATCGGGGAATTCAGATTGCACCGGATGCATGGGATTATTTCCGACTACCTTCAGGACAATCCGGGATCCCCCTATTATGTCAGAAACGAGAAATTGGTGACATATCTGAGAAGTGCAGACCTGTTTCAGTTCGAGGCCATGGAGTTCTTTTACGGAAAAGTGGCAGTATCATCGGTTCATCAAGAGGTCATACGACAGAACCGTTCAGGTAAAGACACGCAGGAGTCGGTGTGTGAGGAGTCCAGGCAGGTATCATCAAAATTTCCGAAGTTTTCGAAAGCACAGAAGGCAGGTAAATCATCAGAAGAGAACGACTTACCCCCGGAGAAACGGAATGAGTTACTGGAAAAGCTGCGCCTGGAGATAAAGGCGAGGAATTACGCTTTCAAAACTGAGCAGAATTATCTGGGTGCGGTTGCCCGTTTCATAGACCGATTGAACCCTCAGTCGAGCAGGGATTGGTATGGAGCATTCAAGGAACATCTGGTATGGCTGCGCGAGGATCGCAAACTTGCGGCAAGTACCATAAATGTCTATGCGGCTTCGATTGTTTTTTTCATGGAGGAGGTGTTGGGGGTGAAGCCGGGGGATGATCTTCTGATCCGGATGAAAACGGGTAAAAGCCTGCCGAGAGTTCATTCACCGGAGAAGACGGCGGCTATTGTGAACGCGCATAAAAACAAGAAGCACCGTCTCATACTGATGCTTGTTTATGGATGCGGTCTGAGGCTTGGAGAGGTATGTGTGTTAAAGCCGCAGGACATTGATACAGACAGGAAAGTTCTGTGGGTGAGAAAGGCGAAAGGTAAGAAGGACCGGATGGTTATGCTCGATGAGACGCTTGTACCTCATGTTGAAGCCTGGCTTAAAAGAGGGTGCGGGAAGCGTTTCCTTTTTGAGGGGTACAAGGCAGGAGAGCACCTTTCGAAACGAACCGTGGAAAAGATTTACGACAACGCCTGCAGAAAGCGGGAGATAGACAGTCAGGGCGGTATACATTCACTGCGGCACAGTTTCGCGACTCATCTTCTTGAGCAGGGAGTTGATCTTCGCTACATCCAGGAGCTTCTGGGTCATGCCTCATCGAAAACCACAGAGATCTACACTCATGTCGCGGCCCACAAGATAGTGGCGATAAGGAGCCCGATCGCTAAGATACTGTAGGAGCTTGCGTTACTTGCTGGGAGGTCAGGCTACGGGTGGGGCTTCAAGATATCGGTTACTATTTGCACACAGTTTTCTTCTGCGTTTTTCTATTGGTTATGTTCAGAAGTTTCTTCCGGGCAGCGGCTGAAATTCACCGGCCAGCTTCACTTTCATA
>JBKHHW010000119.1:0-9306 GCA_046538945.1 Chitinispirillaceae bacterium
CATCTTCATCTCTGGAGAACCTGATTTCGAATACCAAACTGGACTTCAACTCAACAAACCGGACCACTTCTAAGTGCCTGTCCGACATTTTCCTTGCCCCTTTCCTGTCACTTCCTTATTTTATTCTAAACCGATTCACCCACAAACCGTCCAGTCGGGTTCTCCATGAAAAGCAGTGTCAGCGGAACAGCAGTGTTGTTTTCAGTACTGATTTTTCTTCCAGTTCTATCGGGATACAGTGCCCAGGACACCACCTACAGCGACACCCGTATGACCCCCCGGTCCGGCTCCCGCATTCCAGAGAAATCAAATCGGAATCGTTACAGAAAAAACTACAGTGGTGACGAGGATGAGGACTGCGGATGCTTCTGTCTGCTATTCAAAGTGATCCTTTATGAATGCTTCGGCTGCATGGCCTCTGAGATGTACGGACTTGTAGGTTCACCCGACCCGGTGAATTTCAGTTCTTCGGGAGGCAATCTGGGGATAGGTCTGCTCGATTTCACCAGCTATTCTTCAGCGTCCCTCACAAACTCCATAAATTTCAGCGGCGGGGTCAGCTATGGCCTGGGGGATTATTTCCTGTTCAGAGAAAAACTGGTTGCCGCTTTTTCCTACGATTCTGAAATATATGCCGATTTCGAGCGGGATTACTATACAGATACAGTTACAGGCATCCAAACAGACAACATCCACACCTACACCACCCACTCGTTGAGCCTGATGTCGGAACTGCTTGTAAGGCCGTTCGGCAGATATGGTCATTTCTTCATCAGCTTCGGAGCCGGTCCCAGACTCGTGTACGAAAAAATGGAAGGCACCCGGAAGAACCGTGTCGGCAATAGGGTTGAGGAAGCACCTGTTTCCCTGACCGAATGGAGTATAATTCCAGCCTTCTCCATCGCCGCGGGCCGTCTGTTCACCAAAAGCGCCTCAGGGTACGGTTCCCTGGAAATAAGGTATACCCTTGGAATCAACCGGCCCTCCCGTACAGAGTCGCTTCCTTCAGATAATTACAAGTATCTTCATAATGTTTCTCTGCTTGAATTCAGTCTTGGCTGGTAAACTCCGGATTCAGCCTGCCTCAGAGCGCAAGAAACGGCAAGCAGCGGCCACTTGGCCGGCACTTGCCGTTTACACTTAATTCCATATGTCTGAGAGGAAACGTTCAGAGCAGATTATCTGTATTTACTGAAAACCAGACTGGCGTTCTGTCCACCAAAGCCGAAGGTGTTGCTCATAGCCATGTTCACCTCTTTCTCCACTGCTTTTCCCAAAGTGAGATTGACCCGTGAATCTATGGCGTCATCCACGTTCTGAGTATTAATGGTGGGGGGAACAGTGTTATTGCAGATGGCAAGAACCGTGGCAGTTGCTTCAAGCGCACCCGCAGCACCGAGAAGGTGTCCGGTCATGGATTTGGTTCCGCTCACATGCAGTTTGTCTATGGAATCTGCAAAGAGTTTCTGCACGGCAAGCATCTCCGGAACGTCACCGGCCGGAGTTGAAGTGGCATGGAGGTTTATGTAGTCGATCTGCTCAGGTTTCACCTCTGCATCTTCCAGAGCAAGCGCCATCGACTTATAAACAGACCTTCCCTCAGGCTGGGGAAGGGTGCTGTGGTAGGCATCCGCTGTCATTCCACCACCTGTCAGCTCCGCGTAGATCCGCGCGTTTCTTGCCTGTGCATGCTCGAGCGATTCGATCACCAGTGCGGCGGATCCTTCGCCAAGCACGAATCCGTCCCGGTCCTTATCGAAAGGGCGGGAAGCCGTCGCGGGATCATCATTACGCTCCGAAATGGCTCTCAAGGCACTGAATCCGCCCAGCCCCACCGCGTTGATCGACGCCTCAGACCCTCCGGCTATGACCACATCCGCTTTACCAAGACGTATCAGGTTCAAAGCATCTATAAGTGCATGGGAGGAAGATGCACAGGCGGACACTACTCCGTAATTGGCACCCCGGAAATCAAATTTGATGGAGATCAGGCCGGCGGCTATGTTGGCAATCATTTTCGGTATCATGAAAGGAGAGAAACGCGGCTTGTAACCGGAATTGGCGTACTTCACGATTTCTTCCTGAAGTGTGTAGAGCCCCCCCACCCCGGAAGCGAATATGACTCCGCAGCGGTAGGGATCGCGCTCCACACCGTCAAGACGGGCATCGTTGAATGCCTGCGCAGAAGCGGCCATGGCGTACTGCGAATACAGATCCATGGTGCGAGCTTCTTTGGGGTCAAGATACTCGGACGAATCAAACCCCTTCACTTCACAGGCAAACCTGGTTTTATACTGGGAACAATCCATTTTAGTAATGGATGCGGCTCCACTTTTCCCCTCCACAAGATTCTTCCAGAACTCATCCACACTGTTACCGATAGGCGACACAGCCCCCAGACCCGTCACAACCGCTCTTTTCAAAACCTTCATACATTACACCCCTTCACTCTTATCATTTACATCTTTTCGAACACTAAGTTGATCTATGATTTCGTTTATCTTCTGAAGCACCGTCTGCAGACTCGAACTGTCATTGTAAGCCTTGCTCATCATTGTCGCTCCTTCCAGAAGGGCAATGAAAAGAGTTGCGGTAGCATGGGCATCCACGGCAGGATCGATCTCTCCGTTGCGGATTCCCTTCGTTATGATTGAAGAGAAGAATCTTCTCCAGATCTCAAGCGCCTCCACCACCCTCTTTCTGAGAAGAGGGTTGGTGTCATCCGCCTCCACGGAGGTGTTGAGAATCGGGCAGCCCCCCTTGATGGGCCAGAACTCCGGAAACGTTCTGTACATGTCAAAAATTGCCCTCAGCTTCTCCACGGCATTGCTTTTTCTGCCCGCTTCCGTGTCCATTCTTTCATGAATAAGCGCTCTGGCGTAGTCAAAACAGGCCACCGCAAGCTCCTCTTTGTTTTCAAAGAGACCGTATAGGCAGCCCTTGGTGAGTCCGGTAGCCTCCTCCAGATGCGAAAGGGAAGTTCCGATGAATCCCTTCTGGTTGAAAACCGGTGCGCACCGCTCTATTATGAACTGACGTGTTTTTTCTGATTTTTTCATTTTAAGCCGATACATAAAAGGACCTGAAGAATATACCAATTGGTATATTTTGATGTCAAACCACAACATGCACACTGCGTCTGTAACTGGAAATTCAGAAAAACGTTTCCGATCTCTTGAATTTTCCCTGCTTCTCACCTACAATATTATATTCATTGTGTCTGGTGCAAATGACTTCACCCGAATCTGAAGGAGAAAGAGGTATGAAATTCAAAGCTCTGGCAGTTTGCTGTATTTCCGCATTTCTTTTTTCATGTGCAACAACGATCCCGGTGCAGATACTCAAGCCCGCGGAACTCGATATGCCTCCGGTAAAGAAGATCGCGGTGATGGATCTGGATCTCACCGGAAGCTGGACGTTCTGGTTTGATGACAATTCCACATCGCTTACTGATCTGGCGATCCAGGTGGTTCAGAAGCAGCTGGGGATAGAGAAGAATACACGGCCCGATCCCAAAACGGCCTACCCCGGAAGCGAATTCTCCACAAGGCTTATAAGAGGACTGGTGCAGAACGGTCATTACACGGTTCTGGAAAGATCTGAGCTCAACCAAATCATGGAGGAACATCAGCTGGGCATGAGCGGAGTGATGGATGAAAGCCAGACCGCGCAGATTGGAAAGCTTGCCGGAGTCGAAGCCATCATCGTGGGTTCGGGTGTATACAATGTCAGTGATGACGGAGACTGGAAAGAGCGAAAACAGGTAAACAAAAGAAAGATCATGAATTCCGACTCCAGTTTTACGACTGTTTACGACACAATCGTTATCAGAAAATTCCATGCGGTACGGAATGTGAATATGGAGGTCACATTCAGGGTAGTGGAAGTGGAAAGCGGCAGAGTCGTCGCGTCTGCCACAAACAGGGATCATGCAAGCCTTACCTCTGTGAAGAAAACCGAGACTGATGCCTATAAAAGTCTTCCGGACTGGAGCCTGGGTGTACAGAAAGTGACAGACCGCCTTGTCGACAGAACGGTCCGTCAGATTGCCCCCTATTATGTTACTCAGCGCAGAAAAATAATGAAGGGCAAGAGCCCGCAGATGAAAACCGCTCTCGAGTATGCGAAGCGAAATGTCATAGAGGACGCAAGAGAAATCTGGGAGGAGATGGCCCAAAGCAGTGTTCCCGATCTGAAAAAGGACCGGATTGCGGCAACCTACAACATGGGAGTCTACTGGGAACTCAGGGGGGAGCTGGAGAAAGCGGACCAGTGTTTTGAAACCTGCTTCAAGGATTCGGGAAAAAAGAATTTCCTGGACGACAGGCAGAGAATCAGATCGCGCATGAAAGAAGTGGAGCGTCTCAGAAAACAGAACGCCGACGAGCAGTAGCAGTAAACCCTCCAACGATTAAGAAAGCCTTCCCGACGGGAAGGCATTCTTCAATCAAAACACCATTAATTTCCGAGTCCATTGACTTGAGACGACCACTATCTGTATAATTTGATAGACGAGCAGCTAATATTTTCCGGTTCGAGAAATCAGATGCCCCGCAAATCAATCAGTGCTTTCCTATGCTTGATAAGCATCTACCTTGTTTCTGCATATGCCCAGAAACATGTAGATGTTCTGTACATAAATTCCTACCACAACGGTTATTTCTGGAGTGACGGTATACAGAAAGGCATCGAAACAACTCTGGGTCAGCACGAAAACATAAGGCTGCACACAGAGTACCTTGACACCAAAAGGCGTCCGGAAGTAATGGAAGAGCCGCTTTTTACCGAGATTCTCGAACGCAAATACAGAAACACGGCAGTAGAAGTCATTGTTGTTTCAGATGACAACGCTCTGATTTTCATCAAACGCATCCGTGACAGAATCTTCCCCGGAGTTCCGGTTGTTTTCTGCGGTATCAACAATCTGGATATCGCATCATTAAAAGATTTTGACAATGTCACCGGAGTGAACGAATCTGCGGATGTAAAGGAAACTGTTGAACTGATGCTGAAACTGCATCCCGGGACCGAACGCATTCTGGCCATCACCGACCTTTCGGAAACGGGTGCTCCCCTCTCGGCACAGTTCAAAAGAGTTGCTTCAGAAATGGAGGAAAAGGTAGAAATCATTCCAGTGGACACTGTTTCATTTTCAGAACTGCTTTCAACTCTGGACAATGCCGGGCCGGGAACACTTGTGCTGTACACGTTCTTTTTCCTGGATACTGAAGGAAGCACTTTCGAATACAATGAAGCCACCTACCACATTGTGAAACACTGCAAAGTACCTCTGTATTCCACCTTCAATGTTTCTCCAGGCATCATAGGCGGCAAGGTTACCAGCGCATTTCTTCAGGGGAAGACCGCGGCCCGAATGGCCCTGAGGATTATCGGAGGAGAAGATCCCTCTGACATACCTATACAGATGCATAGTCCCAACAAGTTCATATTCGACTATCCCACTCTCGGGCGTTTCGGTATACCTCTGAAACGGCTGCCCCCAGGAAGTGAACTGCTCAACCGCCCTCCCAGTATTTGGGAAACACACCTGCGGTTCATAATTCTGATTGCTGTTGCTCTGGTTCTTCAGGCAGCAGCCATTATACTTCTGATTGTCAGCAACCGCAAACGCAAAAGAATGGAAACGGCCCTGAGGATAAGCGAACGCAACTACCGGGAGATATTCAATGCCGTAAGCGAGGCGATTCTTCTGCATGATCTGCAGGGCAAAATTCTTGACTACAACGACTCCGCTCTGAAGATGTACGGATTCACCAGGGAACAGATGGACAAAGCCACTCTCGGCGATCTGATCGGTGAAGACTGGCCGAAAGTTGAAGATGATACCAAAAAGCTGGAAAAAGCCGTGACCGAGGGTCCTCAGATATTCGAACGCCTGGACAGGCGTAACACCGACGGAAAGAAATTCTGGGTGGAAGTGGCTATCCGCAGTTCCCAGATAGGCGGCAAGGGGCGTATCCTTGCTGTGGTGAGAGATATTTCAGAAAGAAAAAGAATAGAATCGGAGCTGCGCCGAAACGAACAGCAGCTCTACCAGGCCCAGAAACTGGAAGCCATCGGTAAACTGGCGGGAGGAATAGCCCACGATTTCAACAACCAGCTGACCGGAATCATGGGATTTGCAAACCTGCTCGGCATGGAGATCACCGATGAAACTCAGAAAAAACATATTGAAGATATTGTGACCATCTGCGAAAATGCCGCCGAACTGGTCAAGGGTCTGCTTACCTTCGCACGCAAGGGACTGTTCGCTGCAGCTCCTATCGACGTACACGAGGTCATCGAAAGTGCCGCAAACCTGCTCACTCACACCCTCGACAAAAGAATCGCCATCAAAGCCGATCTCGAGGCAGCATTCCACACCATTGTGGGTGATCACACTCAGCTTCAGAGTGCCCTTCTGAATTTGGCTTTCAATGCCAGGGACGCTATGCCCCGGGGGGGAGAAATCATTTTTTCCACCGACAATGTCCGCATCACGGATGTTTCCGAGCATGAACTGAACCCGCGGGATATACCGGGCGATTTCCTCAGAATCAGAATAGCCGACACTGGCGAGGGGATGAGCAAGGAGGCCAGGGAACATCTTTTCGAGCCCTTTTTCACCACCAAGCAACAGGGTAAGGGGACCGGTCTGGGTCTGGCGTCTGTCTATGGTCTGATAAAAACGCTGCGCGGTGCGATAGATGTGGAAAGCCAGGAAAAGAAGGGTACGTGCATTACGATAATTGTACCGGTGATCCGGAAGAAAATCCGCAAGACAAAACCCCGCAGGGCACAGTCAGTTCTACCGGTGAAAAAGGGAGTCATTCTTCTGGTTGATGATGAAAGGACGGTGCGCGAAAGCACCTCCATTCTTCTGGGCAGATTGGGATATGAAATCGTACCCTGCTCCAACGGGGTGGAAGCTCTAAAGAGCTACGACAGCCGCCGTGAGGAAATAGATATGGTGATACTGGATATGATAATGCCCGGCATGGGGGGCAGGGAAACGTTTTTCAAGCTTAAAGAGAGAAACGAATCAATAAAAGTGATAGGCATTTCCGGTTATACCGATCACAATATGGATGAGATGCTCAATAGCGGAATGGCCAAAATGATCATTAAACCGTTCACTGTCCAGGAGCTCTCTTCCGCGGTCGACGAAGTGTTTGCTTGCGGAAGAAAGCAGAGACGCCCCGATATGTGATGGTAGAAGTTCATGGTTCAAACGTACCTCCCCTTCGCATTTACCCTAAAATGATGAACTGCTGATTTTCAGGGCGGCGCCTTTCCTCCGACCAGGAAAAAACTCCGCACTTCTCCTCCTTTGGCACAGCTTTTGATGCAGTATTCATCTACGGGAGTATCACTGTTATTTCCAAGGGAGGGTCGGCATGTTTCAGACGGCAAAAAGGTTGAGCGGGATGCAGCTCCATGCCCAGGACGGTCATATTGGCAAAGTGGATGAATTCCTGTTTGATGATCAGAACTGGGCCGTACGTTATCTGGTGGCGGACATCGGTTCATGGCTTCTGGGCAGAAGGGTGCTTCTCTCGCCTGCGGCTTTGGGACAGGTGGAGGACCACAGCATAAGGGTGAACTACACCAAAGACCAGATCCGCAAAAGTCCCGACTACAACTCCGCCCAGCCCATTTCGCGACAGATGGAGCAGGAACTCCACGATTACTATTCCTGGCCCTATTACTGGGTGTACCCCAACCATTACAATTCCCTGGGGGGAGCTATCTACCCGGGACTCTCCTATCCTTCCGGTTTCCCTCAGCCGCTCATGGAGGAGCCGCTCACGGCCCGTGCTCTTGAGCAGGAGCAGGAGACGGAGGAAAGGGTCCGCAAATCACATCTGCGCAGTACAAAAGAGGTGGGAGGCTATCTGGTACAGTCCAAAGATGAGGAGATCGGGCATGTGGAGGATTTCATAATGGATGACTCCAAATGGGTGATCCGCTATCTTATCGCCAACACCAGAGCGATTCTCCCCGGAAAAAAAGTGCTGCTTGCACCCCAGTGGATTCTTGGAATAGATTGGGGTGAGGCGAAGGTGTACGCCGATGTGTCAAGTGACCTCATCCGCAACGGACCCGATTATCACCCGGACATGAGACTTGACAGAGAATACGAAACCAGACTGTATGAATACTACCAGCGTCCCAAATACTGGACCTGACAGGGGCTGCTGAGCAAACCCGGGGAGAAAACAGACTGTATGGATCTTCTGAACAGACATCACTTCAATCAGTCTCCTTTGATGTTCGCGGCCTGGACCGGAGCGGGAAACGTGGGAATTCTTTCCATAGATTACCTTAGGCGAAAACTGAATGCGCATCTGTTCGCGCAGATAGACATGAGTCAGTTTGTAACACCTGAATCGATTGTGGTGAACAAGGGAGTTGCCCACTTCCCCGATGCTCCCCAGAGCGTCTTCTATCATCACCACAACCCCGACATGGTCATTTTCGAAAGCAATGCCCACGCGGGAGGGAAAAACGATGTCGAGGTGATGAAGGCGATTCTGGAACTGGCCGGCGAGCTTCAGTCACCCCGAATCTACACCGCGGCGGCGTTGCCTCAATCCATGAGTCACACCGATCCCTCCAAAGTGCTTTTCGCCACCAACAACTCATCGCTCATTCCCGAACTGGAGCAAAGCGGCCTGAGCGCCATGGAGGAGGGAATGATAAGCGGCCTCAACGGGCTGATGCTGGGGTTTGCCGCAAACAAGGGAATCGATGCGGTGTGTCTGCTCTCCACCATTCCCGCCTATGCCGGCGGACTCACCTATCCCCGCGGCGCCATGGCGATCGTGAGAGCGATAGGAAAACTGGCCCGGGTTGAGGTGGACATGACCGAGCTGGAGGTGGACGCCACCAATGCCGAGCCGCTTTTTGACGACATAGAAGGCAAAATACGCGAGTTCTTCAACACCAGCCAGCTGGAGGCGCCCCAGGAGGGTGCGCCGGAGGTGGATCATCAGGAAGTGCCCCGGTATGTGATGGACAGAATAGAAAAACTGTTCGACGCGGCCGCAAAGGACCGCTCCAAAGCCCAGGAACTCAAAGGCGAACTCGACAAGTGGAACCTGTATCACCTCTATGAAGACCGGTTTCTTGACCTTTTTGAGTAACGCTTTTCTCTTTGAACCGTCAGCTGTCCTCAGAAGACAGAGTCTCGCGGCGAAGCAGAGGTCAATTATCTGATCATTCCTTCACACGCATGCTTCTCTGTTTTCCGCAATCCTCTCCTCTGCGTGGCTCGTAAGCGAATCCATCTGTAGGGGAAGGTTC
>JBKHHW010000027.1:0-28195 GCA_046538945.1 Chitinispirillaceae bacterium
TTGCATTTTTCGAATTTCGGGAAACCCCCAGCTTAAATCAGAGCAATAAGATACACAAAGTATTACTGCTCAGCAGACTGTAACATATCCTATATTTTGTATTAGATCATTTCTACAGTTAAAAACAAAACGCACAGTCTGAAAAAACTGCCACTATTCGCGAAGAAATTTCTGAATGAAGAGCAGGCAGATTTCAAAAACCGTCAGGCGGGTTCGAGTACTGTGCAGTTTTTTTTACCCAAAAGCAGGTTCTATGCTACAAATCAGATCTATTTCACTAATGATGGCCTTTTTTGCCTGTGGCATTTGTTTTTATTGCAGCCAACCAGGCTCTCCCCGGGAAATGAACCCCCTTTCGCCCCTTCCGGATACTTTGCCAGAAGTGATTATGCCCTATTTTGATCATCTCCCCACCATTACAGTAGGTGACGGAACCGATTCGGGGTGCACAGCACCGGAACTGGAAAAAGCTCTGGATTCTCTCTCCAATATGCTGACAGGTGCAAGGATACGCTTTTCCACCGGCGGGAAACCGGTTACCATTAAGCTGAGCCGGGCTTTGAAGATCATTCCCGAATCGCTTGTCGTGATTGACGGAGGCAACCTGGTGACACTCGACGGACAAAACCAGAGCCGGATCATGGAATGCGAACACTATGCGAATCTGGTTTTGGCCAACGTTCGGCTGGTAAACGGCCTCGCTGACAGCTCCGGCGGGGCGCTCATGCACCCTTGGTTCGGCACGCTTGCTTGTTACAACGTAGCATTCGAAAACAACCGTTGCACCTCCGTTGGGCCTGAATTCGGCGGCGGAGCAGTGTTTGCCGGCGGTCTGACCAAAGCGGTTTTTTCCAACTGCACCTTCACTGATAACTGCGCATCGAACGGAGGAGCGATACTAAACCGCGGCACTAATCTGGTTATTGATTCGTGCACTTTCAGCAGCAATACGGCAACCGGCGAAGGCGGAGGTAAGGATGCAGGACAAGGCGGCCAGGGTGGCCTGGGAGGAGCAGTATACATAGACGGAATGAATTACGAATTCGCGGAACCGTTCCGTCTGACAAGTTCCACCTTCGACGGTAACCGCTCACACTGCCACGGAAGCGCCGTGTTTTCATTTTACTATAAGGATAAACCCGGAATAAGCGGAGCAGTTATTGAAAAGTGCGGTTTCAGCCTGAATGTCGATTCGGGAGGTTCAACCAGCAGCGGAACATTATATCACGAAGGATCACCCCTTAAGCTTCATGCTTCATCATTTATCAAAAACACCACTCTTAAACATGCCGGTGCGGTTTTTCTGGGCCCCGACTCCCCCACTGAAATGGTCAACTGCACATTCTACCAAAACAAAACTCCGGGCAACGGCGGAGCCATTTTCGGCGGCAGGCAGAAGATTTTCATCTGGAACTGCACATTCTCCGAAAACGAAGGCAGCTACGGCCCCGCCATATTCAATGACGTTCCCGAAGCTGTCACAATATTCAACACTTTATTTGTTAACAATGTACCAATAATTAACCAATACGCCTACCGCAACTGTACATCAACTTATTCACACGGGGAGGTCGTGTTTCAATGGCCGGCCCAAAAGGTTAACGGCAGAGATGACAATAGATGTATTGCGGATGTTCAATTTGCGGATCCGTTACTCGACCCACCCCTTTTCAACGGTGGCCCCACCAAAACGATGGCTCTGGCCTCCCAGAGCCCGGCAATCGGCGTCTGCGACTCCTGCCCACCAACCGACCAGCGGGGGATCGCACGAAAAGAGACATGTGATGCAGGTGCTTTTGAGCTCAGATAGTCCGGGGTTCAAAAGTGACTTACGGTAAGTCCGGGCCTGCTGAAAGCTTTTTTTGTCCCGCAGATCCGGACTTTTTCACCAAACCTGTATACTTTCCGGTAAAAGTGAGGTTTACCTCCTTTGCCTGCAGGAGGAGAGCTGTCACTTCTTCTCTTCTCCCACTTCAATATCCCTTAGCCTGGTCTGCAGCGCATCGAACGAGCGCTGGATTTCCAGAACCGAAAGAGCAAGCGAAAGCATCAATGCAACCAGGGCCGTTACAAAAATTACCTCTGCAGCCACCACAAACCCCAAAAACAACATGAACATGGAAAACGTACAGAAAAGAAAGCTCATCGCTCCCAGAAACTGCATGTTGCGTATGAGAAGAATACGGCTCCTGATACTGTAGATCTGAGTGAGAATGATTTTGTCCGGTTTTTCCTTGTATTGACGATGAAGCTCACGGATAAGAGCCGCCAATGCCAAAAAACGGTTGGTGTAGGCCAGGAGCAGAAGTGAAATAGCCGAAAAGAGGAGCGTAGGCGTGGTCAGTGTGAATTCCATAAGTTTATCCAGTGTATCAAAGTAATTATGTATTCAAGTAATATACTCGATTCCTGATACCGGCAGAAATACTATAAAGTGCGATGCCGGCATAGTGAACCGAACTGAGTTTCCAGGCAAGCCCTCAAAGGGTCAGCACTAACCGCTCCTCTCTTTCTATCGATCAATTCTGACCAGCATGGAAGGGTTGTTTCCCAGCTTGAAAGTCATAGTCTTTTCAACCACTTTTCCGTTCTTTTCAAAACGCATCAGATGAGTTCCCGGTTTTACAGAAAGAGCAGCTACATTAGTTTTGCCGATAAGCTCGCCGTCCATGTAGACATCGGCAACAGGCGGAATGGAAGCGATGAATATCCTGGAGGATGTGCTGCTTTCCTGTCGGTCATCCTGAGGAGAAGGAGACGGACGGCTGGTTACCGGTTCAGGAGAGGGGGCTGGGATATCGGAGAAAAGAAGTTCACCTGCCATCTCCGGCATCAGATCCGCAAACAATCTGATATCTCCTTTTACCGAACGCGACACACGGTTTACAGTTTCTGCCTTACTGATATCTATGAGCCTGATATCCATCATATAGCGGCTGCCCATCTGACCGATGTCTCCCGCCACGACTAATTCAGTTCCCAGCACTCCCCCGATTTCTGAAATGCACGAGTCATTATCACATTCAAAAGTCTGTTTCCCCGCCCGATATTCAAGCATTCTGGCGACATCATCCCGGCAGAGGACACTGTAGCCCTTGACCTTCTTAAGCTCCGTTGTAAGATAATCGGTTACCAGAATGCAGTCACCGGGTTCAAGCTGATCACTTCTGACATTCAGAACCGCAACTGATTTTTGAGAAAATGCCGTACCGGTTAAAACCATGACCAAGATCGGTATCAACAACATACATCCGACTTTTTTAAACAGTAAATGCACAATCAAGCTCCCGGGTGAAGATTTTCAAACCATAGCTAAAGAGACGCACATGCCCCGCGTTACATCGGCATTGTATTCAGACAAATCTGTTTGATGCATAATCTGCTCAGAAATTCCTGATATCATAAATGCCACCGGATTCAAACGTACCGCTTTCCAAAAGATCTATCATTTTCCGTGCGACTTTCCGGGGCTCAAGCAACCTCCCCTCCTCTTTCAAGGCTTTAAACCTGTCTATGGAAGGGAAATCCTCCACGCTGGTATTTCTGATAAGTGTCTGCATATCGGTGTCCACCACTCCGGGCGCAAACGAGAATATGTTCACGGGATTTTTTCTCTCTGCCTGTTCAAGTGCAACCACTTTAGTGTACATGTCAATCGCAGCCTTGGAACTACAGTAGGTACTCCAGCCGTAATAAGGCTTTTTGCCTGCTCCGGAGGTGATGTTTATAACGGTTCTTTTGCAACCGAACCCCTCCGTCTGCCTGATAAACCGGGAAGTAAGAATGACCGGTGCGATGATATTGACACTCAGGCTATTGATAATATCCCGACTGGCGTTGCGCTCGGTGGGACCTACAGGGCTGACCACCCCGGCATTATTTACCAGCAGTATATCTGTAGCGGCGCGAGTGTCTATTCTTTCGACAATTTTACCCACAAGATTTTCTATATCGTCCGATTCGCTCAGATCAGAAGTAAAATATTCCAGCGGAGAGTTCTTTTCCTTTGCCTGAGCTGTCAGATTCCGGTTTTCATGGCGGGAGATGCAGAAAAGATGCACATTACGCTCGAGAAGCTCAAAAGCTATCGCTTCCCCCAGCCCCTTTGAAGTTCCGGTAACGATGGCATACTTCATAAAACAGCGCTCCCTTTCTTAAGGAAAACTAGTTCTCAAAGGAATATGTAAGTGTCAGACCCGCGGTCTGCCTGTAACGGGCATCAGGGTCTACCTCTTTGTCGTAAACAAACTGAGCATATAAACTGAGTGAAACATATTTCACCAATGATACACCCAGCGTATTTTCCCAGAACACATCGGGATATCTCCAGTAATCCTCCCGCTCAGTACCAGCATATCTGTCAGCTTTACTGCTCACAAGGGCTTCAAACACCTTCAGCTGAGAGATGAATTTCAGCTTTTCCTCACTGGTTGTGGCTTTGAAATCAGTCACCAGCTCAACACCTCCATCATTGGTGAAATTATCAGCCGGTTTGAGAGAATCAGGAAGCACGTCGTTTCTTTCGATCGACTGACGGACAGCTCCACCCAACCGAACAGACCAGGTGATCCGGTCATTATTTACAAGATCGCGAATAGCACCGAAGCTTTCGGTCAGCACCAGAGGATTGAAATAGTAGTCGTACTCCTCGGACCGCCTATCCACAAACTGGGTTACTGAACGCACACTGACAAAGGGATCGACAAAGGATTTAAGCGTAAACTGGGCGACCGATTCGAAATCAACCAAATCGGCCGATTTTTTAAGCGACTGCCACTCTTTTTCCCCGGTTGTGTCTTCTGTCTGGATTGCAGTCTGCCCGAACGCAAGCTTGAGAGTATTGTTACTTTCCAACCACGAAGTCAGAGCCCGTTGGGCTGTAGCGCTAAACTGGCTGTTCCAGGAAAAGGCGCTGTACTCATCCCCGGCCCAGTTGTCACTGTAGCTGTTAAGTGTAAGGGTCAGGTTACTTTGAAGAGAAAGTTTCCAGCGGTCGGAAGGGGAGGCGGAAGTATCCTGGGAAAAAGAAGAAAGCGGGAAAATGAGCAGCATAGATATCAGCGAAATTTTTCGAATGGACAAGATTTTCCTCCCGGCGCTTGCTTTAGAAAGTGATTGAAAAATCAATTTGACTTTTGATTATCAGGCAGATTGCTACTTGACTGATTCTGATTTCAGGATACATTCACCATGAGCATGCATAAAGCCACAGAAGAAGTACCAGAGTTTGGTGTAGATTGAAAACGGATTTTCCATTCGGGCGTAAGATCTTTCATGGTTCTCCAGAGTTGCTCAAACTTAGTTTGCGGATTCACCATACAATATAAATAGTGCAAGATTTGAAGTGAGGGGGAGGGAGCAGAATGAGCGGCTGGGGTGTTAATAAAACATTCGGTGCCCAAAGGTGAATTTATGCTATTATAATTATTACGCCCGAAGGTATTGAATCCAATATCGGAGTGTCTGAAATAATCTGCTGTTTTGCGAATTCTTATACGGATGAAAGGTACGACAAAATTGTCCGGAGGTGAATAAAGCCGTATTCCGGACATCTTTCAGGCTACAGGCCTGTTTGGAAAAATCCCGGAGGTGCTGGATTAATGTAGCACCTCCGGGGAACTCAACCTGTTCTAATCCTCAAGCTGCACTGCAGTACCGTATACAAGCAGCTCCGCCGCCCCGGCCATCACCATGGAAGTCGTGCACCTGACTCCCACAACCGCATTGGCACCCAGCCGCTCAGCCTCACTTTTCATCCTGTCAATTGCCTGCTCTCTGGATTCTCCCATGAGCTTGGTGTATTCAGCAATCTCCCCTCCCACCAGGTTCTTCAAAGCCGCCACTATATCGTTTCCCACATGACGGGCACGAATAGTGTTACCTCGAACCAGCCCGAATGTCTTTACAATCTTCTTTCCGGGGACTTCATCTGTCGTTGTGATGATCATCTTTCAACCTCCTTGTAAGGGTCAGTTTTATAAACGGCTGTTCTCTGACTTATTATCGCCAAAAGCAGAATGGAAAAACCTGTAATGATTGCCCCGAGAGCTACTTTGGGCAGAACCGGTTCTCCCCTATCCTGCAGATACTCATAAAATCCATATCCGATCAGCAGCAGATACCCCGCAACCACAAGCACAATACCCGACCATCTCGTAAAAGCGCTGAACGGTGTTTTCCAGACTCTTTCCAACACTTTGTCCCCGGGCTCCCTGAAGGAAACAGTTTTCAGTTTGGTATTTCCCCGTGACAGTTCTTCATACTCGAGTCTGCAGGATCTGCAGCGAATAAGATGCTCGTTCACCTCGGACAGTTCCTCCGCAGTGAGCTCGTTATCCATGAGTCCCATAAGCATGGGTCTGCAATCCTCACAGTTCATGAAATTCCTCCTTCCCCTGATTAACCCGTTGCTCCGGAGGTTATTTCGCGATACGGTACCGATTCACCTCCGTGGCACACTCGCCTGTACAATTTTATGAACGCCTTACGAGCATAGTACAACCTGCTCATCACGGTTCCCCTTGGTATTCCCAACTGCCTGGAAATAGCAGCATAATCCAAATCGTTAAAATACTTGAGTATCAAAATTTCCCGGATCTCGGGGTCCAGCATTCCCAGCACACGCCACACCTGCTGAGATTCCTCCCGCTGCTCCAGAATTACCCCCGGGTCAAAACCGGGAGTGTGCTGTTCAGATAAAACTGAATCCGCCTTTTCGCGAGCGGTTTTTAATCTGCTGATCATGTTCAGACACTGATTTTTCAGTATGGTATAGAACCATGGATAGAAATGGTCCAGTTTTTTGAGGCCGGGCATGGCTCTGAAAGCCCTGGTGAATGCCTCCTGACACGCATCCGCGGCATCATCGCTGTTGCCCAGGAAACCCAAAGCATGAAAGAATGCTTCCTTGCGAAACAAATTGACCAGGAATTCGAATCCAGCAGGGTTTCTGTGCCTCAGACACACCTTGATTGCTTCTGCTTCAGTTCTGATTTTCACCAATTTCAGGCCTCCATTTTCAGGTCCTCAGTAATATAAACAGGTGAATTTGAGAAAAATTCATTTTTTTTTGAAATTGTTGCTTGGGAAGATCAATGCAGAAAGGTCTCTTGATGCAGGAAATTGAGAGCTCATGTTTCGACAAACTCAACATGAGCAGAGGTGGACTGGCCCGCTCACCCAGCCTGTACTGCGGTGTTTATCAGAACCACTCCCTGTTTCATCTTCCGGAACTGAGCGGAGTACAACATGTTCTGAGTTTGCGGAATCCCAGGGACATGAATGGTTATGATATCGGATGATGACAACAGCTAATCGAAATTTCACATACTCGAACCCGAGTTCAGTTGTCAGTTCTCCCCTTTGTTTTACATCATAAGCCACTACTTCCATACCGAACAGACTTTACTGCTGGACTGCTTTTTGCACTCCTTTTCCTCCCGGAAACCAAACACACAGGAGGCGACCTATGAATCTCTCGAGCCCAGCTTTCGAAAACGACGGCTTCATACCCCAAAAGTACACCTGCAAGGATCTGAATGTTAATCCTCCCCTGAGAGTGACTGAAATCCCGGAAAAAACCGAGAGCCTATGCATAATCATGCACGACCCGGACTCTCCCTCCGGCGATTTCCTGCATTGGCTTGACTACAATATCGAACCGGTGGAAGCGATTGATGAGGGGTGCAGGTCCGGAATACAGGGATTGAACGATTTCGGAAACATCGGCTACGGGGGTCCCTGTCCTTCAGAAGGAACCCACACATATCTGATTGATGCCTATGCCCTGGACTCTAAGCTTCAACTGCCACGAAAGGTGCAAAGAAAGGAAGTGGAAGAGGCTATGCAGGGACACATCCTTGCTACTGCGGAACTGAAGGGGCAGTTCAGAAAGTAGTCTCGATTCGAGGGCATAACTTGATTTGAGAGGACTGTCTTCGGAACGGGCACCAGCGGTAGAAAATGCGTGTGATGAGAGGCGGAGAGAACGCTCTGTCTCATATCCGGAACAGTCTTTGCTTTTCTTTATGCATCCGAAATGAAACAGAATAGCATCCAAGAGGAGTACTCATGAAACCTATTCTCAAGTGGCAATACGAACAGATCATTAAAGAGCTCCTTCTTCTGCAGGACCATGTCACCGACCGCACCTGCCCCTGCCAGACAGAGGGCGAACGCTGCATACGCAAACATCTTCTGAGCATAGAAGCCTACGCAGAAGAGACCGTCCCGATTGAAACCGATCAGGACTACAGAAACAAACTCGAAAAACTCTCGCAGGAAGCAAAAGAAAAGCGCTCTCAGCAGGAAGAGGTTCTGTGCAGAAAAGGAAACCCTCCACAGCTTGTCGACTGGTCAAGAAACTGGAGAAAAGAATTTGAGGAATACTCTCTCAAGTGTGAGAACATCGACCATGAATGAAAAACAAACAAGTTTGCTCAAAACAAAATGAATTACATAGAAAGAATGGATATCCCCAGAATGTAAAAAAGTACTATGGCGACACCTTCAAAACCCACTCTCACCAACCCCTTGCGTTCGCGGGCGATGAGCCCCATAAGAAGAACCGCAGCCATGATAATGGTAAGTGAAAGCACCGCCTGAATTCTGTCGGAAACGGCTACGTAAATCGACCCCTCCCGGTAGAAGATATCCGCAACGGATGCAAACAGGCAGTCAAATGCATTGCCGCCCAGGATGTCCCCTACCGCAAGAGTCAAGGCTCCTCTCCGAACGGCCGCAAGACAGGTAACCAGTTCCGCAGAAGAGGTGGTCACGGCAAGAAACACTCCCCCCACAAAAGCCTCCGAAAGCGGAGTCCTGGCCACGATCACCTCCGCCGCCTGGGTCAGCGCCCACCCGGAACCCATCACCACCAAAGCGAAAGCAATGAATTCAGCCCAGAGCCTCCGTGCCGAGCGGCCGCTGACCGAATTGTCCTCCCCTTCTTCTTTTCTGGTATATTTGGTCATCCGAGGCTGCCACATAGGCATTTTGTAGGATTTGTTTATCAGATGAATGCCGTAATAATAAATAAAGAACATAAAAGGGGTGACCGGGCTGATTCCCCAGATTGCGAAGGGTGGAAGGTTCATGGCAAACAAAATGACAGCCAGGAGGATAATCTGAAGAATGCCCGACATTATGTTCTCAACCGAAGCCGCGGCATGCTCGAGATTGACATTTTTATAACTGAGGTCGGCCAAAACAAGCATCACCATCTGAGCAGCGATCCCACCTATGGCATTGGAAAGAGATAGCTGCGGGAACCCCTCAACGGCAGCGACAACCGAAACCGTGATTCCGGAAAGTGACGTGCTCGCCCCCAGAAACACACCACCCATTATCGCCTCACCCATTCCCGTCACATCAGCAAGCTCATCGGCGAGAGCGCTCAAGCGGATACCGGAAAAAGCCACAAACAATCCGGCAATAATGAATAGCAGAATGATTCCCCACATCGGCATCAGGGAAAGATCCAGGATCGCGTCCATCAAAAAAATTCCTGAAGATAATCCGAAAACATCTTAAACCACACCCGACAGATCCGAAGTCTCTTCCAGTGATTTACCACCTTATCCGCTCCGTTTTCTTACAGCAGTCTTTTGTTTACGTTCCCCGAGACCCCCACGACCGATGCGAACCTGCTCATGAACCTTTCCCCTTCATGCTGCCGATATGCTGAATGACACCGATCACACTGTCAGCGCTGAGTGAAATGGAATCGATGCCTTCCCGCACCAGAAATTCGGCAAACTCGGGGTAGTTGCTGGGTGCTTCTCCGCAGATTCCCACCTTCCGGTTCGCCTTGTGAGCCTTGGGAATAAGCATCCGGACCATTTCCTTTATGGCCTCATTGCGCTCGTCAAAAAGAGACTTCAGTTCCTCCGAATCACGGTCTATGCCCAAAGTAAGCTGTGTCAGATCGTTTGAACCGATGGAAAACCCGTCGAAACGTTCAGAAAACTGTTCGGCCAATATGACATTGGAGGGGATTTCGCACATGACATAAATTTCAAGATTCCGCTCTCCCCTCTTCAGCCCGTTACCTTCCATGACTTCCAATACCCTGTCCGCTTCCTCAACCGTACGGCAGAAAGGAATCATGACTTTCACATTATCCAAACCGATTTCGTTTCTGACTTTGGTTATGGCTCTGCATTCAAGCGCGAACCCATCCCGGTATCTTTCATTATAATAGCGTGAAGCCCCCCTGAACCCCAGCATCGGGTTGGCCTCCCCGGGCTCGAACTGCTCTCCGCCTATCAGATTTGCATACTCGTTTGTTTTGAAATCACTCATTCTGACTATTACAGGATAAGGCCACTGCGAAGCGGCAATACGGGCAATACCAAATGCCAGGTTGTCCACAAAGAACTGTGACTTATCCTCATATCTTCGGGTCAGATGCTCTATCTGCCTTCTGGCCTCATCATCCCTAACCTCATCAAAATGAGCCAGCGCCATAGGATGTATCTTTATCGCGTTGTTAATAATGAATTCCATCCTCGCAAGCCCGATTCCCTTCACCGGCAGCTTCCACCACCTGAACGCCGCATCGGGAGTCGCGATATTCATCATTATATCCACCGGCACATCAGGGAGTTGCTCCGGGTCTATCTCCCGCTCCTCGTATTCAAGCTTACCTCTGTAGACATACCCCTGATGTCCCTCGACACAGGACAGGGTTATCTCACTCTCATTGCCGATCACACTGGATCCGTTTCCCGTTCCCACAATAGCGGGTATACCCAGTTCTCTTGAAACAATCGCAGCATGTGAAGTCCGCCCTCCGTGATCAGTAATAATCCCGGCGGCCTTTTTCATTATGGGAACCCAGTCTGGATCGGTCATTCCGGTAATCAGGATAGCCCCGTCCTGAAAAGTGTCGATCTGCTCGGGGGAAGCGATCTTCTGGGCCTTCCCGGTGGAGATACTCTGACCTATGGCGAGCCCCTCCGCTATCCTTTCACCCTTCTGCTTAAGCCTGTATGCCTTGAATGACTTGGACTGTTTCTGGGAATGTACAGTTTCAGGGCGAGCCTGAACAATAAATAGGTCGCCAGTTTCGCCATCTTTGGCCCATTCCATATCCATGGGCTTGCCATAGTGCTTCTCGATCACCGCCGCCCATTTCGCAAGCTGAACAATTTCGTTTTCGTTAAGAACAAACGTCTGCCGCTCCTCCTGAGAGGTGTCGATGTTGCGGGTGGTTTTGGAACCGCCTTTACTGTAAATAAGCTTCCTGGCCTTTTCCCCCAGATTCATATTGATTACAGGTCTGGCTTCCTTTTCAAGTAACGGTTTGAACACCTCATACTCATCCGGGTTAATCGATCCCTGGACGATATTCTCCCCAAGCCCCCAGCCGGCATTGATCACCACCACATTAGGGAAACCCGTATCGGTATCAAGGGAAAACATCACTCCCGAACCGGCCAGATCCGAACGGACCATCTTCTGAATGCCGACCGACAAATACACCTTCATGTGATCGAACCCCTTTTCCGTCCGGTAGCTTATTGCCCGGTCGGTAAAAAGAGAAGCATAGCACCTCCGGCATGCATCCAGCACGTCTTTCTCACCGGATATATTGAGAAACGTCTCCTGCTGCCCCGCAAAACTGGCAGTGGGGAGATCCTCCGCGGTGGCACTGCTGCGGACCGCCACATCCACATGACCACGGCCATATTTTTGCGAAAGCTCACGGTAGGCGCCGCGGATATCATCGGCAATATCATCAGGAAACCGGGAATCCAGAAAGAGGCGGCGTATGGACTTGCCCACCTCGTGAAGCTGCCTGCTTCCGTTCTTCAGATCATCGACAAGGGACTGGATTTTCGAATCGAGACCATTTTCAAAAAGAAAGCGCCTATAGGCATCCGCGGTGGTTGCATAGCCGTCGGGAACTCGTATCCCCTCGTCTTTAAGAGTACTGATCATCTCGCCCAGAGAGGCATTCTTGCCCCCCACAGTTGCGGTGTGCTTTGAATTGAGCTGGTCGAACCATTTCACAAAATCTGAAGATACTGCCATAAACCGACTCCTCACGCTGTATTGATGTAATCAGAGATGGGCGAAAAGATGCCTCTTCGCCCGCAACTCAATCGTTACTGCTCGCGGATAAATCTGGAGACATGCGCAACCTCTTTTACCATCTGCGCGGCATACCCCCATTCGTTGTCATACCAGCTGAGAACCTTCACCATGTTGCCCCCTACGACCTTGGTCAGAGTAAGATCCACCAGCGAAGCCCGGGGGTCCTGTATGATGTCCGAAGAGACAATCTCATCCTCGGACACCCCGAGAATATCTTTGTAACGGTTGGACTGGCTCTCCTCTTTGAATATGCCGTTCACCTCATCAACACTGGTCGGCTTGCTTGTAAGGAAAACCATGTCTGAAAGTGATCCTACCGGAACGGGAGCCCGGACCGCGATTCCGTCAAACATTCCCTCAAGTTCAGTAACCACTCTGGTGGTGGCTTTTGCCGCACCGGTAGTGGTGGGAACAAGGTTTGTCGCAGCCGCCCTTCCCCGGCGAAACTTCTTGCTGGGCCCGTCCACGATGCTCTGAGTGGACGTGTAGGCGTGTATGGTGGACATGATCGCTTTCTCCACCCCGATTCTGCGGTTCATGATCTCCACCACCGGAGCCATACAGTTTGTAGTGCAGCTGGCGGTGGAAAACAAATTGTCACCAGGCTCGGCATGGTTTACACCGGGAACAATAAATTTCATCCCGTCACCTTTTGAAGGGGCAGACAGAACAGCATACTTCGCACCTGCCTTGAGATGCTTCTCCAGACCTTCCTTATTTGTGAAGTGCCCGGTACACTCCAGAACCACATCGACATTGTGATCCTTCCACGGCAGCTCTTCGGGGTTTTTGCTGTTGAACATTTTTATCTGTTTGTCCCCGACCGTGATCTCATCACTCTGAGCGGAAACGGTTCTGTTATAACGACCGTAAACGGTATCGAACTTGAGAAGATAGGCAAGGTTTTCCGGTGGAAGCAGATCATTGACCGCCACCAGTTCCAGTTCAGGATTGTCCATGATGATTTTAAGAGAAGCTCTTCCGATTCTCCCCAGGCCGTTAATAGCGATTCGTGTCATAAAGAATCCTTTCATGAATGGTTTGTGGATGCTGACGGGATATAAAATGACCAAGTTTCCAGATACGGAACAGAATTCGAAAAGGAACTCCTGTTTCCATCGCGATGTCACTCTCAAGAGAAGTGTGAACCTAATCCCCGCGGATCTCCTCGAAAAGCTCCCTCACGTCCTCACCTCTGCACAACTCCGTCCCGGGAGTCATGACCGCTGCAGCACCGAAAGCGATTCCATACTGCACTGAGGTTCTCATATCGTAGCCCTCACTGAGCCCGTAGACAATTCCCGCAACCATGCTGTCACCCGCCCCCACCTTGCTTATGATGGGAACACTGGGCGAACGAAGCCGCATATGCTCATCCCCGGTAACCAGAAGTACTCCGGCAGCTCCAAGCGACAGCACCACGTTCTGCGATTTGCCCTCCCTGACCAGGGACTGGGCGGCAGAAAGCTGATCTTTTTCGTCCTTTATATCACCGCCGTAGAGATCGGCCAGTTCACGCATGTTTGGCTTCACCAGAAAGACACCTGACTCAACCGCTTTCTTCAGCGGAACTCCGGAGGTATCAACTATGCACTGAACGCCCTTTGTACAAACAGCCTGGACCAGGCTGGCATAGAAATCATCCGGCACTCCCGGCGGAAGACTTCCGCTCATCACCAGATAATCACCCTCTTCCACATACGACATGACGCTGTCAAAACAGGCATCCACCTCACCTTGTGACATAACAGGACCAGGCATGGTGAAACGCAGCATGGAACCGGTAGCACGCTCCCTGACCAGGTAATCCTCCCGGGTCAGCCCCATGATCTGAACAGGCACATACCTTATACCCTGCTCCTCAAGCATCCGGGTGAGCATATGCCCCTGTTCCCCCCCGCGGGTGAACAGGGCATTGGACATGGTGCCGAACTGCTTCAAAGCTCTTGAAACGTTTATCCCCCCACCCCCGGGGTGATGTACCGGCTGCGAACCTCTCAACTTGCGGTCAGGAGTGACTTTCTCCACTTCAAAGTTGACATCGATACTGGGATTGATCGTAAAGGTCACTATTCTTCCCATAAAACCCTTTTCACCTTGGATACCAGGAATGTAGAAACGTCAGCTCAATCGAATAAACCACTGCAATAAACGGGCCAAATCCGGATTGCTTCTTTCGGTGAGAAATTTGCCTGTGGATACGGTTTTGATAAAAAGATGATGCGCTGTTTTATATTAATTAAAGCGAAATTAATACCACAACTGCCAGCGGAGCTACAATTTGAAAAACAGACAAAGGGTTGAATACCTCAGGAATCTCCTGTCCGAGCGAATAGTGATGCTTGATGGTCCTAAGGGGACTATGATTCAGAATCTGAATCTGTCTGAAGAAGACTTCAGAAGTCAGAGATTCAAAGATCACCCCAAAGCCCTGAAAGGCAACAACGACATACTCAACCTGACACAGCCACATATCATCAAGGGTATACATCTGCAGTACCTGAACGCAGGAGCAGACATAATCGGCACCAACACGTTCAATGCCACCTCCATATCACAAACCGACTACGGCACTTCCCGATCCGCATACGAAATAAACAAAGCCGCGGCATCCGTTGCCCGTTGGGCTGCGGACGAATTTTCCGAAAACAACGGTTCGAAAACAGTGATAGTGGCAGGAAGCATGGGGCCAACCAACAAAACCCTGTCCATGTCGCCTGACATTTCAGATCCGGGTTTCCGGGAAGTCAGTTTCGACGGGGTAAGCGGCTCCTACAAGGAAGCGGCAAGAGGCCTTGTGGACGGAGGGGCTGACATTCTGATTCTGGAAACCATTTTCGATACCCTCAACGCCAAAGCCGCTCTTGTCGCAGTCCAGGATCTGGCAAAGGAATACAGTATCGACATCCCCATTATCATCTCCGGCACCATATCTGACAAAAGCGGACGAATCCTTTCCGGCCAGACAGTTGAGGCTTTCTATCATTCTGTTCGTCACGTGAACCCGCTCGCCATCGGATTGAACTGTGCTCTGGGTGCCGACGCCCTTATTCCTCATGTTAAGGAACTTGACCGCATATCCTCTTTCCCTGTCAGTCTCTACCCCAATGCGGGTCTTCCCAATTCACTGGGACAGTATGATCAAACACCCGACAGAATGGCCTCCATCATAAAAGAGATGGCCTCTCAAAAGCTTCTCAACATTGTGGGCGGATGCTGCGGGTCTACTCCTGATCATATCAGAGCGATAGCTCAAGCAGTGAGGGAAATGAGTCCCCGCAAAACGCTCCCCAACAAACAAGTGACCGTATACACCGGACTTGAACCGCTCATACTGGATAAAAACAGTCTATTTGTAAATATCGGAGAGCGTACCAATGTGGCGGGCTCAGCCAAGTTTCGCAGAATGATAAAAGAGAAGAACTACTCCGATGCACTTGAGGTGGCACATCAGCAGGTCAGAAACGGGGCGCAGGCTATAGACATCAATGTTGACGAGGCTCTGCTTGACTCTGAAGAGGAGATGAAAAACATAATCAACCTGTTCCAGTCCGATCCGGAAATCGCCCGGGTTCCCTTCATGATCGACTCCTCAAGATGGTCGGTACTGGAAACCGGTCTCAAATGTCTCCATGGAAAGGGCATTGTGAATTCTCTTTCTCTGAAGGAGGGTGAAGAGATATTTATCCAGCGGGCCGGATTCGTCAGAAAATTCGGGGCAGCAGTGGTAGTCATGGCGTTTGACGAGCAAGGTCAGGCGGATACTTTCGAAAGGAAAGTCTCTATCTGCCGCAGAGCCTACGATATTCTGGTCGACAGAGTCGATTTTCCCGCAGAAGAGATAATTTTCGACCCCAACATCTTCGCTATCGGGACCGGAATGAAGGAACATGCTATGTATGCTGTTGACTTCTTGCGAGCAGTGACGTGGATAAAACAGAACCTGCCTTTTGCAAAAGTAAGCGGCGGGGTGTCAAATGTGTCATTCTCATTCAGAGGGAATACCCCCTTGAGAGAAGCAATTCACGGCGTATTTCTCTACCATGCCATAAAGGCGGGTCTCGATATGGGAATAGTGAATGCGGGAGTAGTTCCCGTTTACGATGATATCGATCCGGACCTGCGTGACAGAATAGAAGACATTGTTTTCAACAAAAGAGAAGATGCTACCGAACGGCTGCTTGAGGTGGCTGAAAACATAAAAGGTTCCCCCGGAAAAAGAACGGAGGATCTTGCCTGGAGAGAAGAAAGTGTGAATAAACGCCTGAGCACGTCTCTGGTGAAGGGAATCACCTCTTTTCTCAACGAGGATCTCAAGGAAGCTCTTGGAGAAGCAGAAAACGATCCGGTGAAAGTGATCGAGGGGCCCCTCATGAACGGGATGAACCGGGTCGGGGAACTGTTCGGTGCCGGGAAAATGTTTCTGCCTCAGGTGGTAAAAAGCGCCCGGGTGATGAAGGACGCTGTATCGATTCTCACTCCCCTTCTGGAAGAAAGAAAGCAGCAGAGTGTTGCAAAGGGACGTATCGTGATGGCTACTGTAAAGGGCGATGTACACGATATCGGGAAAAACATCGTAGCGGTAGTACTCCAGTGTAACGGTTATGAAGTGACAGATCTGGGAGTGATGACTCCCGCGGAGGATATTATTAACAAAGCAAAAGAAACAAATGCCGATTTCATAGGTCTGAGCGGACTGATCACACCATCACTGGAAGAAATGGTGCTGGTGGCCACTCAGATGGAACATCATAAGCTATCCATTCCGCTTCTGATCGGTGGTGCCACCACATCCCCACTGCATACAGCAGTAAAAATTGCTCCGGCTTATTCGGAACCTGTTGTTCATGTAAAAGACGCTTCCCTTGCTCCGGGAATCGTGGGGCAGCTCATGAATCCGGCCTTAAAGAGCACATTCGTTCAAAAACTGAACGGGCATCACGAATCGGAACGGCTGAAAATGGCCCAAAAAACAGCCCTGCCCATGATTTCTCTTGAAGAGGCAAGGCGTAACCGTTTCAAAGCGGACTGGGAAACGTATGACCCTCCCAAACCATCATTTACAGGAGTGGAATATCTCGACTATAATGTGAAAAGCCTGATCCCCTACATCGACTGGAGCTTTTTCTTTCTGGCCTGGGAGATAAGGGGTAGGTATCCGGATATACTGAACGATCCTTCAAAGGGTGAGCAGGCAAAAAAGCTTCATGATGATGCAATGCATATGCTTGAAAAACTTTCGGCACGGGGTACACTGCAGATCAAAGCTGCGTGCGGCTTTTTCCCGGCCGCAAGCACGCAAGACGATACGGTTGTGTTATTTGCAGACAATTCAAAAGAGAATACTCTTGTACGCATTCCGTTTCTGCGGCAGCAGAGAACAAAAGAAAAGACGCCCTTTTATCTTTCACTGGCAGATTACATTGCCCCCGCGGATGAAAACAAAGACGATTACCTGGGTATGTTTGCCGCAACCGCCGGTCTCGGATTGGATGATTTCATTGCAGGCCTTGACGGAGATGATTATTCCTCCATCCTGGTGAAAATACTTTGCGACAGACTGGCTGAAGCCTGTGCGGAGAAACTGCACATGGATGTGAGAACAAAGCTCTGGGGTTATACACCGGATGAAAAACTTTCGATTGATGATATTCTTAAAGTCAAATACAGAGGAATACGTCCGGCGCCCGGTTACCCCTCCTGCCCAGACCACAAGGAAAAGGAGCTTATATTCCATTTGCTGCATGCAGAAAAGATAGGGATGTCGCTCACGGAGAGCCACATGATGATTCCCGCAGCCAGCGTCAGCGGATATCTTTTCTCTTTTCCCGAATCGGTCTACTTCCCCATCAGCCGGATCGATAATGACCAGCTTGAGAATTATGCGCAAAGAAGACAGGAAAGTGTGGAGGAGGTCAGAAAGAGACTGAGTCAGATTGTGAAAGGCTAGCCATGTTTTCCTGAAACAGCAGCCTTGACTTCAGACATTCATCATATAATTGATTAATAATAATCCGGAAACACCTCAGGACACCGAATTAGACATTCCGGTTGCGCGAATTATATATTGAAACAGAGAGTTTTTCTGCGAATCATCGAATTAACGCACACTGACACATTTAAAATTTAAGGGATTAAGTCCGCGTTCTGTAGTTCTGCAGCAAGGGCACCTTTATTGACGTGCAGGTATACA
Organism: Chitinispirillaceae bacterium; assembly: GCA_046538945.1. GTDB lineage: Bacteria > Fibrobacterota > Chitinivibrionia > Chitinivibrionales > Chitinispirillaceae > JAEZKC01. The sequence goes on from JBKHHW010000027.1 coordinate 18,293, forward strand.
CCAGGCGATCTGCGCCTTAATCATCATCAGGTGTTTTTAAAATTACGATAAACTTACCTGAAGATCTCAGGTCCAATAATCTTCGTTTATTCGCGTAGTTCAGTAATAACCCTGGTTTGTGAAATTCTGCATTATCCGGAAAGCTTACCAGTAAGCAAAGGAGGTTACTATGAGTCAGAATATAGTGGAAATTGTGGAAAAATGGGTGAATAAGAACCCGAAGCTTGATCCCGGAGAAACAAAAAAGATACTGAATGATGCTCATCTGTATCAATCCGGCGATGATATGCATGAAACCGACGAAGAACGGATCGAGCGTATCATAAAGGAGATGCAGGGATGAGATACGGGGCGAGTGGCATAAGCGGCCGAAAACAGTGTCGGTCCGAACTGAAGACAATCTGGATACTGCTCAGTGTGATGATCCTGACGACCTTTCATTCATACGCAGAAGCTAAAAACGAAATGTTCCGGGTTGCATTGACAGGCAAGTATCCTCCGTTCAGTTTCTATGATGAAAACGGAAAACTGACCGGTTTCGACGTGGACATGTCACGCGCCATCGCAGAAGAACTGGGAAAAGAATTGGAGATTGTCACCACGGAATGGGACGGTATTCTTGCAGGACTTCTGACCGGTAAATACGATGCCATCATAGGTTCCATGGCGATCACCGAAGAACGCAAGAAAAAGGTTTCCTTTTCCGATCCCTACTACACTTCCGGAGCTCAGGTCTTCATACACAAGCGTGACACTTCGGCTGTCCGGGGGGTTGATGACCTCTCCGGACAGCCGGTAGGTGTTGTCCTGGGGGAAACGTTCGAGAACTATCTGCGCAGCAATCACCCTGAGGTTGAAGTCGTCACCTATAAAAGCACTGTGGATATTTTCCAGGACATGAATAACGGCCGCCTGAAGGCTTTTCTCACCGACCGTCTGGTGGGAATGTACCAGATCAAAAAAGCGGGCAAGCCATTTGTCCCCGCGGGTGAACTGCTTTATCGTGAACAGATGGGCATACCTGTCGTAAAAAACGATGACGTGCTCCGGGTTGGCATCAACGGTTCCCTCTCGGCACTGCGCCACAAGGGCACAATAGATTCTCTGCATGCACAATGGTTTAGATCATCGGAAAGCTCCGATACTCAGACGGGTTTGACTTTCTTCAATGTCGCCAAACGACTTCTCAAAGGCTTTGCCGTGACGGTAGGAGTTGCCTTGATATCATTTCTAGTCGGAATTTTCGGTGCGATCCCCTGCGGAGTCGTTCTCAATGGCCCGAATAACTTCTTCAAAACAGTTCTGAGAGCGGCTATAGATTTCATACGAGGTACTCCGGTCCTTATCCAGCTCTTCTTTGTTTACTTCGGAGCACCTCAGATAGGAATCACCCTCACCCCTATCACTTCGGCCATCATCACTCTGTCAATCAACGCCTGTGCCTATATGTCGGAAGTGGTCCGGTCCGGACTTATGGCGGTCGATCCGGGACAGAAACGGGCCGGAAAAGCTCTGGGACTCAAACGGTTTGACGTATTCCGGTTTGTCATATGGCCCCAGGCCTTCCGGATCGCCATTCCGCCACTGGGGAATTCGGCAGTTGCACTGCTTAAAGATACCGCTCTCATCTCCGTGATCAGCGTGGGCGAAGTGGTGCGGGAAGCCCAGTCCATCATAAGCATCACCTTCAATCCGATGCTTTATTATGTGGCAATCGCCGCGCTCTTTTTCATCTTCACCTATCCGCTCATGCGCTTCACGGCATCCTGGGAACGTGCACTGAAACAGAAGGGATATATGCATGATTGAAATAAACAGCCTGTCCTACACCTACAAGGGAAGCGCCAGCCCTGCACTGCGTGACGTTTCTGTCACATTTGATTTTTCCGAAGGTACCATCATATCGGTACTCGGACAGAGCGGATCGGGTAAAACGACTCTTCTTCAGTGTGTAGCCCGCTTTCTCAAACCGCAGAAAGGTACAATAAGCCTTGACGGAAAGAATATTCAGGAACTCAGTGAAAAGGAATTCCGCGCCTCAGTGGGAGTGGTGTTCCAGAAGTTCAACCTGTTCCCGCACATGACAGTTCTTGGAAACATGACTCTGGCACTGAAAAAAGTTCAGGGACACAGCAAAGAGGACGCAGACAAATTGAGCCATGAAATGCTCGAAAGGCTCCAGATTCATGAGCTACAGGAAATGTATCCTTCACAGCTGAGCGGAGGGCAGGCACAGCGGGCAGCCATCGCCAGAGCACTTGTCCTCAAACCTAAATACCTTCTCCTGGACGAACCCACTTCGGCACTGGATATGAATACCACCGAGGATTTCGCCAACTGGATTCTTTCTCTTCACGAAACCACATCGATTATAGTGGTGACGCACGATATTCCATTTGCCCACAAGGTAAGCGACCGTGCAGTACTGATAGAGAACGGAGAGGTCAGAATGCATGACAGAATCGAACAGGTGGTGGAAAACTTTTCCAATGTCAGTTGCGCTTAGTTGTATTGCTCAAAAAACGGGGGGAATCACGGCGGAATCAAAACAGATTCCGCTTTCTTTACTCCGCCTTACTGCTTCAGCTTCAGAACACACTCTCTGATTTTAGCCCGTTTCTCTTCTTCACTCAGTTTTTCTGTGGCCATGGAAACCGCATCGACAACAGTACCCCCGTTTTTTTCAGCATGTTTCACCAGATCCTTGCGATGCCTTTTGTAGAACCATTTTCCCACAGTGACAAAAATAAACAGTTCCTTATCTTTGAGATCCAGCTTCGAGTGAACCCATTCTCTCACCGTGGAAGCCATGTTGAAGGCCATTACCCTGCTGAAAACCAATATTTTCCCATATTCTGAAATATCCACCAAACTTGAACTGTCCACAACAAATTCCTCGAAGTCGATCTCATGCACCCTGAACTGTTCACGGAAATTTTCCACGTAGAATCTGGAACTCTCGTCAACTTTGTCATACACAAACAAGACTTTCCCCCCGGTTTCCCCAATATCGCCAGCAACCGCGAATGCCTGCAAACAGATGAAAATAAAAAACAGCAGGGAGCTTAATCTGCTCCCTGCCAAAGGAGTTTATTTCACTTCACTCTTTTTTCCTTTCACCTCCGCGTTCTCCGGTTTTCAGAAGTGACAGTTCAAGCACACCATCTCTGTAACGGGCATCGATTTTCCGCTATCATTATGTTCAGACAGGGTAAGGGAACGCTGAAACGATCCGTAAGAGCGTTCAAAACGGGTGTTGTCAGAAAGTTAGCGTAAATGAGAAACTCTTCAAATTAGTGGAGGTATCACTAAAAAGAACTGCAGCCCTGTCCAGATTGCCAGCCGGGCTGCATGGTGTCAAGCCAGGAAGATATGGAATCCGGTAAACTGCAGAGACGATTGGTTGAGACATTTATGGATGTGATCGATTCCATCTGTTCTCTGCATAGAGGAAGACTGGTGAGCTGGTTCTGCCTGAAATTGAGCGATTTGAGCCGGGTGAGCCGGGTGAAATCTTGGGGCAGAGAATCGAGCCTGTTCACAGCACAGTACAATTCTTCAAGACTTGTACACTCAACCAGCTCCACAGGAAGTCTGGACAGACTGTTACCCCCGATTATAAGCTTTCTGAGCCTGCGCATATTACCTATGGAGGAGGGCAGTTTTCCCAGATTGTTTTCGTCGGCGCTGAAAACCAGAAGTGAAGAGCAGTTTCCCAGTTCTTCCGGAAGAGAATCCAGATCGTTAAGACCGGTGTACAGAGTATCCAGTAGAAGCAGCTCTCCAATGCGCGGAGAAAGACCTCCCGAAAGGTTATTGTAGCTCAGATCCAGAAACCGCAGCGAATCATATTTCCACACGAATTCCGGCACTTCCGAAAAACTGTTTCTGGACAGATTCAACCGCCGCAGAAACCGGCATGAAGAAAGCGAATCGGGAAGTTCAGCCAGATCGTTTTGCATCAGATCAAGTGACAGGAGCCGGGAAAGTCTGCTCAGGCTTGAAGGCAGCGTACGCAATCCAAGTGACGCCAGACGCAGTTCTGATATCCGGTCATCCTCCAGCTCCACAATACTGTCAAGAGAATAGTTCGATACTCCGTTTTCCTGTAATGTCTGACAGACGATCTGAAGTTCCTGCCCCAGAAGGCTTTCGACAGTGTAAACTGTATCCACATCGAGAACGGTTCCCGATATAGTTGTAAAGGTTGCAGTATTAAGAATCGGGAAATCGAAGGGAGCAAGAATGTCAATCTGCAGATCCGATTCGGGCAGATCTTCAAAAGAGAACCGGCCGGCTGAATCTGTTCTGACAATGCGGTCAAGACCACGGATACGGACATATACGTGAAGTGAACTGTCGAGATCACCTATATCCACAAATCCGGTCAAACCGGCAGCCGACTTGAGATCAAGCCGGCCCAGATCGTTATCACCGGCCCCTGCCACACTAAAGGTGATCAGCGCTGCAAATGTCGAGTCGACGGTCTCCACCCTGTCGATAATTTCCAAAGTGTAACTGCCGGTATCCACTCCGGAGATGACAGCCCTGCCGGCATGGTCGGTTCTGGCATCAAGTTTTACCTCCATATTCTCGATCTGTTCCGGAGGCGGGGCCAAAAAAGCGCTGCTGCGCACTCTCACGAGCGCATCCGCGGCCGGAGTACCATCCGGCCGGTAGGCCACCACCGCCACACGCGCATTGCCCACGTCAGTCCCGGAACCACCTGCGGTGGGATTCGAACAACGAGCTAAAAGAACAGACAATATGAACAGTGTGACAATGTACCTGGAATTCATGATCGGGACTCCTCATCTTCAGTCTGCTGAAGCGGGAAAAGCTGCATGTTAAGCTGATGCACTCTGCGAGGACCGCTGTCATTTTCAATAAGCTCCATCACTCTGCGCGCAAAAAGATCGATTTCTTTGATTATACATTGACGGGTTTCTTCCGAAAAGCTTCCGGTGATTCCTCTGAAATAACGTTTATCCAGAGATAGATCGATTGCTTTCTGAGCCAGATCGGCCATGTCGCGATGGTATTTGCGGGCACTCAGGCTCCTCACCTCCGCCCCGGTAGACACAAGGGGCGATGCCACCTCGAAATCTCCGTTCCCCTTGGAGCGGATCACCCCCAGACGCTCTAGTAGCTCCACAGCCTTTTTTGCCTGCCGCGCAGTAACAGGCGGATGTATTGTCTTTGCAAGCTTCTCGTAATCGCCGTCAAATTCATTACTGTGCAGATATTCCCTTATAGCAACAGCATACCAGGTACCCAGATACTCATACTGATCCCGCTGCATCTGCTGAATTGAGGACCGGTCGGCAAATTCGGCCAGTTTGGAGAAATACTGCTGTTTTTTAAAAGGATCTTTGGCCTGGTTGAAAAGCACCAGTGCCTCGAAATACTGACGTTCCTTCTTTTTGAGACCCAGGGCCTTGCTGAACGCAGAAATTCCGTCTTTGGACAGGTTACGCTTTCCATCGATCACATTTTTGAGAAAATTGGGTCCGGTCATTCCGGCGCTGCTCAGAAACGCTCTGTGGCTGAATGTAGGGTCAATCCGTTTCTTGAACTGATAATAATCACCCAGAAAAAGACGATAATTGCAGTATTCGAAAATAGATTTCATTAAGCTGTCGCTTTTTCCCATACATATAAACTAATGGCAGACGCATCAAATCGCCACCGGAGTCTATTGATTTTATCATCTGCGTACAACATTCCGAACCGTCTACACCACTCAAGAAATAAGTAGATTGCTAAACTTTCAGGATATAAATCTGTCTATACATCAACAAATACAATATATTCAAAAAGTTTACTGTAGTCCAGAAAATTTGTTGCTTTGCTATTTTTTTTGTTTATATTATTGATTGGACTACGTTAGGATTAGATGCTACAATGCACTTTTGCACTCTTAAAAAGGAGTAACAGGATGCTTAAACGGTTCAATCATCCGCGGTTCATCATCGCTTCAGCAGCACTGATCTTTTTGAATGTCACTTCGATTACAGCGTTCAACCTGACCGGTGCTTCCTGGCTGGGTGGCGGCGGAGATGGGGATATGGTGGTCGGTACCCACATCCGCACAGACGACAACATTGTGCTGGCAGCCAATATCGGCGATGCTCAACCGGGTGGTGTGGAACCTATACTGCTCAACGGTTCCACTGCTGCAACCAACGGAGCAGTGGTGGTTTTGGACGAAAGAGGAACTTCGGTGCTATCGGTAACCAGAGTTGCCTCCCAGCTCAATGACATGTCCGTGGACGGTTCCGGGAACATCTACTTAGCCGCCGCCACAGACGGTATAATCAAACTTGATGCCTCAGCTTCAACGCTCTTATGGAAGAAGGATTGCGGAGGCTACTGCAGCCGACTTGATGCAGCGGAAGACGGTACAGTGGTCGGACTTGACATCAATATCAGCAACACTGGAAAAATCTTTGTTTATGATAAAGACAACACCGAACTGGGGACATTCTCCGGCCACAGAAGGACCGAAGACGTGGCCATAAGTTCCGCCACAAAGCTTATCTACTACATCGGATGGCGCAACGCCAACACCAAAGCCAACCCGGTTCAGATCTCATATATGAGAGCAGCCAGCTATCAGGGAGAGATCTCCTGGACCAACTACGACTGGCCGGCCCACCTGCTGGACAACAGCGATGGAGTTCCCTATGGCGAAGTCAAGCCGGAAAACAACATGGCTGACTCGAGGGGATATCGTATTTCAGTGGGTCAGGACGGCAAATTATATGCGGCTTTCGAAATTGCGGGAGGCAACCACATATTCCGTTATTCACCACAGGATATCATGACTGAAGTAACAGTGGTGGGTGGAGACATGTGGCATAACTTCTACAATACCAAATCAGAACACAAGGCATTCTTTGCCCGTTATGATGCCATAACCGGTGATTATGTGCTGGGACAACAGTTCTGCACCCGCTACTGGGATCAAAACAAGAACCGTTTCAATGGCAATGCCGCAAGAGTTAGAGATGGAAACATTATGGCCGATCAGCACGGACGGGTTTACCTGGTAGGACCCAGTGCGTCGGGATTGCCTATTCCGAAAGCAACCGGATATGAGGAAACAGAAGGACAGTTTGCCTATAACCCCTTTGATGAAAAAGTCTATACCGGAGGCGCTTACATTCTGATCATGAGCCCGGATATGACAACGCGCCTTTACTGCACAAGGCTGTGCGGGAGCACTACCAGAGCTGTAGCAGTGAAACACAGGAGTAACGCGACAACTATCGTCTGGGCAGGACAGGCAGGAAGACTCGGTACGGATTTCAAATCAAATCCCGCCTGGCTTTTTGATGCACACAACCCCATCCAGCCGGAGCTTGGCGGAGGAGAAAAGGAGGGCTTTTTCGCAGTGATGGAGGCCGATTTCTCTGGTGAAACGAATGCTCTTCACCCGAACACAAACCAAAAGACTGCTAAAAGCCTGACATATCCTGTTTCGAAAAAAACGGTTATTATGAAAGGAACCAGCCTGAACAGTACAAACCACACCTACTATGATCTTTCCGGCCGGCGAATTACCGCAGACAATATCAATTCCGGAAAACGAAACGGAATAGCAGCATCAGTTCTCATAGGAGTATACGAAAAGTAATGTATAAGCAGGTATTTAAAAATATGTGAATAGCAAGGAGATGCAATGAGCACCATTTCTAAAACAGTTCTGATTTCCCTTCTGACCGCGCTCACTCTGTACGCACAGTCTCACCCCAGGCTTTTTGTTACACCGGAAAGAGTGACAGAAATCAAAAGTGCCATACAAGTGGAAGACTCTCACCACAAGCTGGCATTCACACAACTCAAGGCACGTGTTGACCAGAACGACTATTCCATTTATAATGACAACAATTCGGGTTACAAAATGTCATACCTGGCCCGGGAAGCTGCGATGATGTACCTCCTGACCGAAGAGGCCTCCTATGCGGCAATTGCATATGAGACTCTGCAGAAAGTGTATTCGGCTGAAAATGATGAGGTCCGCATACCCAGCGGAAGCGCAGAATCGGTAAACGGCAAAAGAGGAAAAGACTATGGACTATCAAGGGCGATGATGTGCCTCGGCTTTGCCATCGCATATGACTGGTGCTATTCCGGCTGGACTCAGGAGCAGAGAAACTGGGTGAAAGGTAAATTGATAAAAGCCCTTGATGCATGGCCCAGCTACTCCCATACTAATCTGGGAGGAACAAAGGGATCAAACTGGGTAGCAGTATGCCGTGGAGGAGAGCTGGTTGCCATGCTTGCAGCTCAGGAAGAACAGAACCGGTTACAGAGATTTGACAGACTGAAGTCAGATCTGGTACAACATATGATAAGCGGATACGGAGATATGGGCATATCGCAGGAGGGTGTTGCCTACACTGAATATGCAGGACACTTTCTTCTCAGTGCAGTTCAGGCATGCAGCAGTATAGGAGACAACACTCTCTTCAATCAAGTTCAAAAGCATGAGTTCTGGACACGCGCACTGTATTCACATACCTTTCAGGATCCCTACAGAAAAATTCTCCAGATGGGAGTGGACAACAGAAATTATGACGAAGGGTGGGCAAGTTTTTTACTGGGCCTGACTCCTCAGGAAGAGCTCCAGTATGTGACCTGGTGGTATGACCGGCATCTGGGTCGCCTTTCGAACAGATCCGAAGACAGCAAATACGATTTTGAAAGAGCCGGCACAGTGTGGTCACTCATCTACTATCCTGAAAACATAAGCCCGGCAGATCCGATATCAGTTTACCCCAAAAGCCTCGGTGACGATCGGGGGTATTACTATTTCCGAAACAGATGGCAGGATCAGAACGATATTCTTTTTTCCGTACACGCCGATGCTCACCATCATGACAAAGCATGGGATCAGTCCGAAGCGGGAGCGCTGGGGCTTATGGCCTACAACACACGTTTCATTGGGGGGCCGGGTAAAGACAGAGAAGCGCAAAAGTACAGCATGCTTCTTGTGGACGGCAAATCTCCCGATGACAAGAAATGCGGTGAAATAGTAAGCTTTGAACAATCACCTGACGGCGGATATGTCGTAATCGATGGAGGTGATCAGTATTCGGGGCTGGGAATAGCATCTTACCAAAGACACACGGCAGTCAAGTTCCTGAACGATAACACAGCTATCATTGCTGTTCTGGACAAAATCAGTGACGATCAGGAACACAACTACACCTTCAATCTCAATATCGGTGATGCAAGCACCAATGATGATGTGACAGTCTCAAAGGGAACCGAACAGCAGCACGGCTATTTTCTTCTCAGCGGGAGAAATGACGGATTTGTAAAGGGATGGGCAGTATCTCCTTCAGAAGCATCAGTCAGCGCATCGGATCCGGTTCAGATCACCCCGGCCAAGTCAGCCAGCATGGACCTGTTGGTAGTTATGTTTGTCGGTTCAGGAGAAGCTCCGGTTGCTGAGATATCCGGTTCAGGAATGGAATCAGTTGTAAAAATTCATTCACATGATATCACTGTTGTGGACGACAGGATTCAGATAACAGGTCCTTCTACTCATTCTGTCAGACAACCACAAAAAGCAATTCAAAACGTAGAATTTGACCGTCAGGGACATGCATTCAGAGCTGTTATCAATATCAACTCCCCCCAAAGGGTTTCAGGCGCTCTTTACGATCTTGCCGGACGGAAGGTCTTCAGCTTCGCAAAGCGGAGTCTTGAAAGCGGAACGCACGACCTGAGCTACAGGATCCCAGGCGGAAAACTGAGCAAAGGAATGTACATGATGCGTATCGATTCGGATAAAGGAAATCTGCTTCAGACGAATTATCTGATTGATTGACAAAGTTCCTCATCAGCACCTTTTATATACAAGCCGGGCAGAAATGTCTGGCTTTTTTGATG